>JAMCWV010000268.1 GCA_023481025.1 Gammaproteobacteria bacterium | reverse complement strand
CCGGGCTCACAGAGGACTTCCACCTCCAAGTCATCCTGCCAGCACCACCTGCACAGGAACAGCGCCCGTCAAGGCGCTACGCGCCATGCCTGGCGCACCAAAAAAAATAGCGGCCGAAGCCGCTATTTGCGTCAAATATTGTCAACAATGAATCAGTTATTCTCTGGCTGATTACGGCGACGTTCAATGCGTATCTCACGAACCGTTTCGCCAGCAGCTTCGCGTGCTTCACGAGCTTTTTCACGGGCTTCGCGAATACGCTCACGATCTTCGTCACTTAAGTCGCGCATATGAATAACACGTCCGCCCTGTTCAACGCGGCGTTCTTGGCCCATGGCTTGGAAGCGTTCAACAAATGTTTGTTGGTCAACGCGGCCAGTACCAGCTTGGTCCAAGCGCTGGAACATACGCTCGGCATTTTCGCGCGCTTGTTTCACCATAAATTCAGTCACTTCGTCTTGGGTGATATAACCATCACGATTCAAGTCAAAATTCTCGAATTGCTTTTCTAATGCAGCCTCACGGTGAATCATCACGCGGCCACGAATTTCTTCGCGACTTAACGGCTCACCGTCACTATCCGTTAAATGCTGAGTCCACATTACGCGTTGGCCGCGCAAGTCACTACGAGCACCCCGTGCTTGATCGAGATCTACACGCACTTCGTCACCTTGCACTTTAATGACACGAACACGCTCACGCTTTTCGGTCGCGTCATCCGCCAGAGCAACCGTCGCGCCGGTTACCGCTAATGCTGGCAATGCAAGCGCCATCAAACTAACAAGTTTAGTCATCTTTTTCATCATCACTTCCTCTCATACAGAGATAGATTTAAGGCAAACTTTGGGAGAGTTCACTTCACACGCTACGAACTTTAAACCGAGACCATGGAGGAAATATGCTGAAATTGTGGAGAAATTGTGGAGACGTTATGCTGAGGCTGTATAGCGGTAGCCAACCCCATAAACCGCTTGAATTGCGTCTTCCGCGCCAGCGGCTTGCAGTTTTTGGCGTAAATTTTTGATATGGCTATCCACGGTGCGGTCGCTGACGATCCGATGATCGTCATAGGCGGCACTGATTAGCTCGTCGCGACGAAAAACCCGCTGCGGGTGCTTACTAAGCGTATGTAGCAAGCGAAATTCGACTGGTGTCAGGTCGAGCACTTGCTTGTGCCAACGCGCTACGAAGGTTTCCGTATCGAGGTGCAAGCCGTGGGTTTCAGTCAATTCACTCGTTGTCGCAACATTCCAACGCGCTCGCCGTAGCAGTGCTTCAACCCGCGCCACCACTTCTCGTGGACTGAAAGGCTTAATGATGTAGTCGTCTGCGCCCATGCGCAAACCAACAATTCGGTCGACTTCATCATGGCGAGCGGTAATAAAAATAACCGGCACGTGGGACACTTCCCGCAGTTGTCGACAGACTTCCAGTCCGTCTAAGCCGGGCATCATTACATCCAGCAAAACTAAGTCGGGCTTTTCGCTGCGTGCGTGGGCTAAAGCGTCTTCGCCGTTACCCACGGCGATTGTGTTGTAACCGCTCTGCTGCAAGTAGTCGACAAGCAGTTGACGAATGTCCTGTTCATCTTCGGCAATTAAAATCTTACTCATGCGCTGTCTCGTGGCAATGTTATGGTCACTTTGAGCCCACCCAATTCACTTGGTTCCGCATGAATTGAGCCATGATGCGCTTGCACAATTTGGCGACTAATCGCCAAACCCAAGCCGCTGCCGCCTTGCTGCCGGTGGCGATGACTGTCAGTGCGATAAAAGCGCTCGAATAAATGCGCTAAATGCTCAGTCGCAACACCCGGCGCCGTGTCTTCAATAGAAATGACCGCATGAGTGGGAGTCGCCGTCAGCGACACGCGAACTTGTCCTGGGAGTGCTTCGCTGCTCTCGGTATAGCGCACACTATTCTGTAAGAGATTTTGCAAAGCCTGCTGCAGTCGAGACGTGTCGGCCTGTACCGTTACCGCTGAATCCTCACTGACAGTCAAGGTAAGCTGCAAGTGATGTTGTTCCGCAAGTGCTTGCCATTGTGTAACCTGCTGTTGGAGCCATTGTTTCAAATCAATCGAAGAACGCTGATAGTTCATGCCACCTGCTTGCGCTTGGGCTAAGGTGTCGATATCACTCACCAAGCGCGCTAACTGTTCGGTTTGCTGTTGCAAACGAGAGCACAGTACCTTGTCAGGCTGGCGAATACCGTCTTCTACTGCTTCCAACTCGCCCTTTAGCACCGTCAGTGGCGTGCGCAACTCATGGGCAATGTCGGCCATAAACGCACGCCGTTGCTGTTCGGTGTTATTTAACGTGGTTGCCATGGTTTGTAACGCAAGTGCCAACTCGGCGATATCATCACGCTGGTGATTATCAAATAAACGCGGACTGAGTTTACTTGCATAATCCCCCGCTGCAATTTGTTGAGTGGTGCGTTTCAATAGCGCCAAACGCGCTCGCAGCCGCGTTGCCACAAACCATGCAGCCAATGCGGCAACGACCAAGGCTAACGCGCCAGCCCACAAAAAGGACTGCATTTGCTGTTGACGAAACACTTGGTCAAGTGGCTGCATTTGGCTGGTCGGCAGTTCTGTGCTGAGCGTGGCAATAATCTGCCCTTCAGACAACACAAAAACAGTGACGGGCGCCGCAATGTCAGGCCCGAATATCCGTTCACCACCAATCGTTTCTAAGGTTAGTGCGCTAAAACTTAAGTCCGGATCGAGGTTCACACGTTCAGGATTAATTAATAAGTCACGTTGAATCGTTTGAATGACTTGGCGCCAGATTTCGCGCTCAGAAAATTCGGCGCGAACACGGGCCGGCATCTGCCGATGAAACGTTTCGTAATATTCAGACAAGACCACCGCCACTTGTTGTAAGCGACGTTGTTCTTGTTCGGCCAAATAGTCAGAGAAATTTTGCAGGAAATAACTACGCACCCCAAGCAATACCACAACGACTAAAAACACGCCGGTGCCGGCAATGGCTAGAAACAACTGTTGTTGTGTATTGAGGCGACGCAGCAATGTGGTTTACTCGTGTTTGGTGTTGCCTTCAAGTGCGTCAAGACGGTCTTCAAGTGCCTCAACCCGCTTCCGCAACCGCATGACTAATTCTTGCTGAATGTCCATTTCTTCACGGGTGACGACGTCGAGCTTACCTAACTGCGACTGCACCGCTTGTTTGACTTTCAATTCAATATTGTCTGCTGCTTCACGCACACCTGCCGGAATACTGGCGGTAATTTGGCGTGCTATTTGTTCAATTTTCTTTGGGTCGATCATACGGTTACACTCTTTTCTGCAGTTAAAGTCGCAATTATGTTTCACTGTTATTTACTATAGCACGGGCTGAATGGCGAGCGTATTGCTATATTCTCTGCTCAACTCTCGCTACAATACCGCCTCGTTGAATCACCTCGACAATAATTTCGGTAGGACTTTTTTCACCCATGCAATTAAACCCCCAACAACAAGAAGCGGTTGAATACATTAGCGGCCCGACGCTCGTGCTTGCTGGTGCTGGGAGTGGGAAAACTCGCGTCATTACTGAAAAAATTGCCTACTTAGTAAACAGTGCGGGCTACAAGCCTCATCATATTGCGGCCGTGACCTTTACCAACAAAGCCGCGCGAGAAATGCGTGAGCGGATTAGTTTGCGCTTAGGCCGCAAAAATTGTCGTGGCCTGCGCGTGTCCACGTTTCACACCCTCGGTCTCGACATGATCCGCCGAGAAGTCTCAATGCTCGGTTATAAACCCGGTTTTTCGCTCTTTGACGACCAAGACTCGTATGCTTTGCTGAATGCTTTGTCGGAAGACTCGATCGACGGCGATAAGGCCATTTTACAGCGCCTTCAACAACGCATTGGCCAATGGAAAAATGCCATGCTCTTGCCTGAGCAAGTTCGTCCCACCCCGGGCGACACCGAAGAGCAATTATTTGCCGAGCTATACGCAGCATATCAACGCAATATGAAGGCCTGTAACGCTCTTGATTTTGACGACCTAATACTCCTTCCGACCTTATTGTTACAGCAAATTCCGGAAGTTCGTCAACGTTGGCAACAGCGTATTCGTTACTTGTTAGTCGACGAATACCAAGACACCAACAGCAGTCAGTATCAACTTGTTCGTTTACTCGTTGGCGAACGTTCGCGATTTACGGTCGTCGGCGATGATGACCAAAGTATCTACTCGTGGCGCGGTGCACAGCCGGAAAACCTAGGCCTGTTGCAGCAACACTTCCCAAGCTTAAAAGTAATCAAGCTCGAGCAAAACTATCGCTCGGTGGGCCGTATTTTGAAAAGCGCCAATATTTTAATTGCCAATAACCCGCACATGTTTGAGAAGAAGCTCTTTTCTTCAATGCAATACGGCGACCCTTTGCGAGTGATTTATGGCAAGAATGAAGAAAACGAAGCCGAGCGCGTCGTCGCCGAAATTATTCGCGAACGCTTTTTAGACAATACCCGGTATGGTGATTACGCGATTCTCTATCGTGGTAATCATCAGTCGCGGCTGTTTGAAAAAGCACTCATGAATAACCGCATTCCGTATAAAATTACCGGTGGCCAGTCCTTTTTTGCACGAGCCGAAATTAAGGATATCTTGGCCTACTTGCGACTCGTCGTGAACCCCGACGACGACAATGCTTTCTTACGGATCGTAAACACGCCACGGCGTGGCATCGGCCCGAATACCCTAGAGCGAATTGGTGAGTTTGCCCACCAAGAAAAAATCAGCTTATTCGCAGCGGCGTTGCATCCAGGATTAAAGACGATTCTGGCCACCCGCGCCTATCAAGACTTACAGCAGTTCTGCCAAATGATTCAGCATGCGGCACGCGAGTCGGACTCAGGCGAACAACATGCAACGCAAGCGGTGAAACAGCTGTTACAAGACATTCACTATGAAGATTGGCTATTTGAAACCAGTGGCAGTCCGACCGCAGCGGAAATGCGGATTAAAAACGTCAATGAGCTATTTCGTTGGGTCAGTGAAATGCTTATGGGAAATGCTGACAACGACCCGATGAGTCTTGAGCAAGTTGTTGCACGCCTAGTGTTGCGAGACATGCTGTCACGTCAAGAAGAGGACGAAGACGGCGACCAAGTCCAACTGATGACCTTGCATGCATCGAAAGGACTTGAGTTTCCCTACGTGTTTTTAGTGGGAATGGAAGAAGGTCTACTGCCGCATCAAACCAGTATCGACAATGATGACATCGAAGAAGAGCGGCGCTTAGCTTATGTGGGCATTACCCGCGCGCAGCAGAAACTCACATTCACGTTGGCGAAAGAGCGTCGTCAATATGGCGAGGTCATTCGCCCGGAAGTGAGTCGCTTTTTAATGGAATTACCGCAGGACGATATCGAGTGGGAAGATCAGCGTAAGCCTGAATCGCTTGAACAAAAACAGCAACGCACCGAATCGAATGTGGCGCGTTTGCGCGCTTTATTGCGCGGATCCTAGTTGTTTTGGCATCAAAGTGATACGCCTACAACTTAATCGGCTGTAACCGTTCCCTCAATGGGCGTTACAGCTGGGCTGGCTTTAGAGCCCGACTCTGTTTTGGCCGCCGGCTTTGCCACAGGCAAGGTTCCCGCTTCACCCAGCAAGTTACCTTGACCAATGCGCACACCAAGTTCAAGCAACACGTCAACTTGCTCCTCGGTTTCAATACCTTCTGCGGTCAGCTCAATATTCAGGTCTTTACACAAGGTCACAATGTGACGCACCATCGCTTGTGCACGCTCTTTATGACCCACTTGCTTAATGAAGCGGCGATCGAGCTTAATAATGTCGAATGGGAAATTATAGATAAAATGCAAAGGCCCGGTGGTGCGGCCAAAATCATCAAGTGCTAGTGTGAAGCCCGCATCTTTAAGCTTACGTAGACTTGCCATAATGCGACGTGAATCTTCTTGCTGCAGAGCTTCCTCACCAAACTCCAAGACGATCTTGTCAAACTGAGCTTGCGCTTCTGTGGCGGTGTCAATCAGCGCTTGAATGTGCCGCGGCCGCAACAGATGTTGCACACACAAATTCACATGGACTGGGGCGCAATCTGATTTGCTCTTGCACACATTTTTCTGCAGTTTCACAGCATGTTCAAGCACCCAACGGTCAATTTCGATAATCGCACCAGAACGTTCAGCTAAAGCTAAAAACTCATTAGGTAAAATTGTGTTTTCGCCACGCTGCCAACGAACTAGGGCTTCAAACGCCACCGCTTGTCGCTCTGACGCATCACCTTCGAGTTGGTAGATAGGCTGCATCCACAGTAAGAAATCTTTCTTCGCTTGCGCATGACGCAATGCCATTTCCTGATTCAGCGCGGTAACAAGGCCATTCCGAATTGCTTCATCGAAAATCACGAAGCGTCCGCGTCCCATGCTCTTCGCTTCATACATTGCGGCATCGGCGTCACGCAACAATCGGTCGACTGTGTCGTCTGGTCCTTGGCTGGTAGCGATTCCGATACTTGCGCCCGAGAAGTGCTGCTGACCATTTAATTCAAACGGTTCTTTCATTACGTCAATAATACGCGTTGCAACATCTTTGGCGTCATCGAGAGTTTTGATTGGTTCCAATAAAATAACGAACTCATCGCCACCAAGGCGCGCTAAAAAGTCGAGCTCTCGAATCGCGCTATTAATTCGGCGGCTCACCTCGAGTAAGAATTCATCACCCGCTGAATGACCTAGGGTATCGTTAATATTCTTAAAGCGGTCAAGGTCCACGAACAAGAGCGCAAAATTCTCTTGTGGTTGGCGTTTCTGACGCAGCAGCGCTGTTTTCACACGCTCACTAAACATGGCGCGGTTCGGTAAGCCCGTCAATGTGTCATGGTGAGCATCGTGGAATAGTTTTTCTTCAATTTCTTTACGGCGTTCAATCTCTTCAACGAGCTCTTCCGTCCGCTCGGCAATGCGACGTTCAAGGAAGCTATTCGCTTTTGCCAGTTGCTCAGCCGCGCGCCGGCGCTCAATCGCGACCGACACATGGTGGGCAACGAAATTAAGTAGTTCTAGGTCTTCTGGCGAAAACGACTTGTCTTTCGAATAGGTTTGGGTCGAAATCACACCAAAGGTTTTGCCGTCCACCATCAGGGGTGAGCCCAACCATTGGTAGGCAAGTTGACCGCGTGACTCAGAAACCGCCACCTCACCTTTCGCAACGAGCGCTTCGCGAATTTTCCGATCAACAAAGAGCGGCTTGCGTGAGCGAATGACGTACTCAGTCAGCCCTTTTTGCAGGCTACGTTGCTTCGCTTTAAAACCGCTCTCATCCACGTAATAAGGGAAATACACTTGCTGACGGTTCTCCGTCATTAAGGCAATAAAGAAGTTGTCCGCTGTA
Source organism: Gammaproteobacteria bacterium (assembly GCA_023481025.1). Next base: position 582 of record JAMCWV010000268.1, on the reverse strand, counting down.
ATTAAACGCGACACTTCTTGGTGCAGGGCTTGATAAAAGCTCTGCATGTCTGCAGCTGAGTTCGTCAGCTCAGAAATTGAATACAATACCGCGTTCTGCAGCTCAGCTTTCTCACGATCAACAATCTCTTTGCGTAGGTTTTTGTTGATACTGCTCAGCTCGGCGGTTCGCTTGGCAACTTGTGATTCAAGGAATTCACGCTGACGGAAGCGCTCAAGTGCATTGACTACGTGTTGAGACACGAACATGAGGAGTTCGAGGTCTTCATTACCGTAACGCACTTCTTCTTCATAACTTTGCACGACCATGGCACCAATGAGCTCGTCATTGGCAATTAAAGGAACACCAAGCCAGTCGACTGGCAGCGAGCCAAGGAAGCGAATTTCGCCGTCTTCAACAAGTTTCTCAATATGTGATTTTGGCGCCAGGAGCGGTTGACCGCTGCGCAAAATATAACCCGTCATACCGCGCATCAGGCGCTCAATAAATTCCCTGATCTACCCAAATACGTTGAGGCGCGCCTTGTCACCAAAAATATTAAAGGGAAAATCTACAGAATCCTTTCATCAATGGTGGATCCAA
>JAMCWV010000211.1 GCA_023481025.1 Gammaproteobacteria bacterium | reverse complement strand
TCCTTACGAAGCCGAAGCGCTAATTCGTGACTTGAAAGCCAATGTGTCGGTACCGATTGCCATGCAATGTCACGCCACGACTGGGCTTAGTACTGCAACCTATCAAAAAGCCATTGATGCCGGCATCGACATGCTCGATACGGCGATTTCGTCGATGAGTATGACCTATGGCCATAGCGCAACTGAAACGATTGTGGCGATGGTAGAAGGAACGGAACGCGACACAGGCTTGGACTTAGCAAGTTTAGAAGAAATCGCTGCCTACTTCCGTCATGTGCGGAAGAAATATGCGCGTTATGAAGGTTCACTCAAAGGCATCGATGCTCGAATTTTAACGGCGCAGGTACCGGGTGGCATGCTCACCAACATGGAAAACCAGTTACGCGAGCAAAAAGCATTAGACAAGTTCGACCAAGTCTTGGAAGAAATTCCGCGGGTACGTGAAGATCTGGGTTTCATTCCATTGGTGACCCCAACCTCGCAGATTGTTGGTACTCAGGCAGTTCTGAACGTGCTTACCGGTGAACGCTATAAATCGGTCTCGAAAGAGACAGCAGGCGTTTTAAAAGGCGAGTATGGAGCAACCGCAGCGCCAGTGAATGCAGAGCTGCAGAAGACGGTTCTGGGCGATGCAGAGGCCATTACCTGTCGTCCGGCTGACTTAATTGCCGATGAAATGGACGAACTCACCAAAGACCTCGAAGAAAAAGCGAAGAAAGACAAAATCCGCTTGGCAACCGATAAGATCGACGATGTACTGACCTATGCGTTGTTTCCGCAAATCGGCTTAAAGTTCTTAAAAAACCGCGACAACCCAGACGCTTTTGAACCTGCACCAAGCATTGAAAACGCAACACCGGTGCGCAAAGCAGAAACCGGAGATAACAGCATCGAACGCTACGATGTGTGTATCTCAGGTGAGTGCTTCTCGGTGGAAGTAGGGCCAGATGGCAGCTTGCAAGCCTCGAGCGCAACGCAGAAGCCACAACCTGCTGCGGATGCAGGTCCAGCACAGGCACCGGCTGCGAAGCCTGCCAGTGGCAATGCGCACGCTTTACATGCGCCATTGTCGGGTAACTTATGGAAGTACCAAGTCAAAGCCGGTGACACCGTCAAGGCGGGTGATGTGGTGGTGATTCTCGAAGCGATGAAAATGGAAACCGAAGTCCGTGCCGATCGTGACGGTACCATTGTTGAGTTAAATGCCCGAGAAGGTGACAGCGTAATCTCTGGTGACGTGCTCTTAACCATTGAAGGGAACGCATAAATTTATGGAGACATTGGTAACCTTGTGGCAGACCACCGGCTTAGCGAGCTTGTCGTGGGGCGCAATTCTCATGATTGTGGTCGGTTTGTTGTTGGTCTACTTGGCCATCGTCCACAAATTTGAGCCACTTCTTTTATTACCGATTGGCTTTGGTGCCGTACTTGCCAACATACCTCTGGCCGGCATGAATGAACCAGGTGGGGTGCTGTACTTGTTGTATGAGATGGGCATTGCCACCGGCCTGTTCCCGCTCCTGATCTTTTTAGGTGTGGGGGCAATGACGGATTTCAGTGCCTTGCTCGCCAATCCAAGAATGTTGTTGCTTGGTGCGGCGGCGCAGTTTGGTATTTTTGCGACGTTGTTGGGCGCGGTTGCCTTGAATTGGGTGCCGGGTATTGAATTTACCATTCAACAAGCTGCTGCCATTGCGATTATTGGTGGTGCGGATGGTCCAACAGCCATTTACCTCGCGTCGCAGTTAGCGCCTGAACTGCTTGGTGCGATTGCTGTGGCAGCATACTCGTATATGGCTCTCGTACCAGTGTTGCAGCCGCCGGTTATGCGCTTATTGACGACCAAAAAAGAACGACAAATTCGCATGACTCAGCTCAAGCCGGTGTCAAAGAAGGCGAAGATCCTTTTTCCATTGATGGTCTTAGTGATGACGCTCTTGCTGCTGCCAACCGCAGCACCGTTAGTGGGGATGTTCTGTCTTGGTAACTTAATGCACGAAAGTGGTGTGGTTGACCGTTTGAGTAAAACTGCACAGAACGAGTTGATCAACTTGGTCACGATTTTCTTGGGTCTGGCCGTGGGTGCTCAGCTGACTGCGTCGGCGTTCTTGACCACACAAACGCTTGGCATTCTGTTGCTTGGCGCAGTGGCCTTCACCATTGGTACTGCTGCCGGCGTGTTAATGGCGAAGTTGATGAACCTCGTGAGCAAACAGGCGATTAATCCGCTCGTTGGTGCTGCAGGTGTTTCGGCCGTGCCAATGGCCGCTCGGGTTGTTAACAAGGAAGGTTTGAAAGCGGACCAACATAACTTCTTGTTGATGCATGCGATGGGGCCGAACGTTGCTGGAGTGCTCGGTTCGGCTGTTGCTGCGGGTATTTTACTCGCGCTCGCCGGCTAATTCGTCAGAATGAGCATGAGGCTATAAAAGCCGGCGATAACGGCACTAATAATTAAGATATAGAGATAACCTTGCTTACCCTGCTGGAGCTTGTAACCGTTCATTTGTAAATAAATGGTCCATAACAAGCACAGCAGGAGTGGGATCATAAAGAGTAATCGAATCATAGTGTTTCGTCCGTCATTGACTCGTTGGTAAGACTAGAGACATCTTGCGCTGCTTGCTCGGCATGATCAAGTAGCGCTTCTAAACCACTAATTTGATCGGCAACCGCAGCGATATTCCTTTCAACCAAGAAGTGGCTCAAATTTGTGGCTTTTTCAGCAAGTGCAACTAACCCAAGGTTAGCGGCAGCGCCTTTTAACGAGTGGAAATAACGCCGCGCCTCTTCACTTTGCCCGCGGGTAATAAATTCCGACACCTTCATGGCCGAGCCACGATAGCTGCTGACTAAGTGGGTGAGTAACTTGACGTACAAGTCCGCATTATTGTTCAAACGTTGCAGCGCCTGTTCAATGTCGATGCCTTTAATTTGTGGATATTTCGGCTTCTGCACAATAGTCGGTTCAGGCTGAGGCTCTGGCGCTTCTTGACTGTTGTCATAAGGACCGGGAATCGCCCATTTTTCAATTTGGCTGAGCAATAACGCTTCGTCAATTGGCTTCGGAATATGACCCTGCATACCCGCAGCAAGTGATTTTTCAGCGTCGCCACTCATGGCATTCGCGGTCATGGCTAGTATTGGCAATTGCTGGTAGCTAAAGAACTGACGAATGGTCTCAGCAGCGCGATAGCCGTCCATGACTGGCATTTGAATATCCATCAGCACAAGGGCGTATTGTTTCTGTTTAACTTTTTCGACCGCAACGGCGCCGTTTTCGGCAATATCAATTTTAAATCCATGGCCGGAGAGCATTTCTCGCGCCACGTGCTGGTTAATTTCGTTGTCTTCGACCAAGAGAATCGGTGCCCCAGCAATGCTGTCGTTCACGCGCTTGGTGTTCGTTACTGAATGCTCTGCATGAGTGGTATTGCCTGAGAGTGCGGTGTGCATTGCACGTGCCAGCGTTGCGGTTGTGTAGGGCTTGGTAATAAAGTCATGGGTACCAGCAGCACGGGCTTTCTCGGCAAGTTCTTCAGCATAGTAGCCAGTTGCTAAAATGAGCTTCGGTAGTTGCTCTGACGACAGCTTTTTCTTTAAGCGCTCGACGAGCTCGAGGCCGTCCATACCGGGTAAACGCCAGTCGATGATCAGTAATTGGAAGGGTTTGTCTTCTTGAATTGCTTGTTTCACTAGCTGGATGGCTTGCTCGCCGCTGTGACACGTGTGGGCGTCCATACCATAGGAACGCAGAGTTTCCTTTAACATTTCACGAGTGCTGGTGTTGTCGTCGATAGCCAGTACCCGCGTACCGGCTAATCGCTGCATGAGCAGGTGATGGTGTGAACTGTCTTGACTGTCTTGCAATGGTAAGGTGAGTTCGATAAAGAAATTCGAACCCTGGTTCGGTGAGCTCGTCACCGCCATATCACCATTCATCAGTTTAATTAACCGATGGGAAATCGCGAGACCAAGACCGGTGCCGCCATATTTACGAGTAGTCGAGCTGTCCGCCTGCGTAAATGCATTAAAGAGCTGTGCGCGTTGCTCCTCGCTCATACCAATACCGGTGTCACGAACTTCAATGCGTAACCAAATTTTGTCGTCGCTGCGATCGAGTAGGGTACAGGCGACACTAATTTCACCGTCTTCGGTAAACTTAATGGCATTACTCACCAAATTAATCAGAACTTGCTGCAAGCGTAGCGGGTCACCAACGAGCATCGTGGGGATATTCGCAGGTAGATTAATAATGAACTCAAGGCCTTTGTCATAGGCTTTATACGCGAACATGTCCGCTAGCGTGCCAAGGACTTCATCGAGGTCAAAAGGAATTCGTTCGATAACCAGTTTATTAGCTTCGATTTTCGAAAAGTCGAGAATATCGTTGATAACCCCGAGTAACGCCTGCGACGACGAGTCGATCACCCGCAAATAACGTTTTTGCTTGTCACTTAACTCCGTTTTTAAAGCGAGGTTAGCCATGCCGACAATAGCATTAATCGGCGTTCGAATTTCATGAGACATATTGGCCAAAAATTCACTTTTTGACTGATTCGCCATTTCCGCGGCTTCCCGCGCTTGTTCAGCATGCTCGCGCGCTTGTGACATTTCTTCGGCCGCGCGCTTGATGGTCGATATATCATAGTAACTGCCAAGAATGCCGCTGATATTGCCTTGTTCGTCATACAAGGGCACGCTGGAGTGCTCGATCCAGCGGCTATCTTGACTTGCATTGTCAGCTTGTAAGCGAATCTCGAGTTCTTGATTACAGGCGGGCAATTGCGCAAAGAAAGCTTGCCGATCACGCTCAAGCAAGCTTGGGTTGGCGGCTAAACGGGGCAGGTCAGCATCGGTTTTGCCGCTCAGCTCTTGGACTGATTGCAAACCGAAGTCGCGTAAGAACCCAGGGTTCGCGCCAACGAAACGCAATTGATGATCACGCCAATACACCCGGTTGGGTAGATCATTAAATATTTGCTGCAGCAGGCGGGTGCTGGCCGAAGAGAAAAATTCTGGGCTAGCAGTTGCTGTAACGACCTCAATTTGACGTTTTTGTAACCAGTAGCGAACGCCAACAAGGAGATTAAAGAGTAACAGGAATACGGCTACCAGCGTGTCGCCCCAGCCCGGCATTAAGATAACCAAGAGAAAACCAATGGCATTCACAAGCCAAAGGATTGGCGAGCGAATAAACCAATTGGACGGGTTGTTATTCATCATAGAAAGTGAATTCCTGTCGCTGCATTTTCTGAATTATTGTGGCACACTAGCGTTCATCATATCAGACAATTTCAGGAAGTTGCTTTGTCAATTCAATTCTCGGACCGATTGGCGCGCTTGCAGGCCTGTCCTAGCGCCCAACAAGCTGCCTTGAAACAAATGAATCGAGGCCTCGAACGCGAAACTTTGCGTATTACCCCCGCCGGGGAGCTCGCTACGACTTTGCATCCGCGAGCGCTTGGCTCGACCCTGACCCACCCGCTTATTACCACTGATTATGCGGAAGCTTTGCTAGAATTTATCACGCCAGTGGCAACGTCAATTCAAACCACACTCGCGCAATTACGAGATGTTCACCGTGCCACTTATCAGGCACTTGGCGACGAGTTACTGTGGCCATTGAGTATGCCCTGTTATGTGAATGACGTCAGTGACATTCGTTTGGCTCAATATGGTGATTCTCACGTTGGACGCATGAAGACTACTTATCGTCAAGGTCTGACGCACCGTTACGGCGCTGTTATGCAAACGATTGCAGGGGTGCACTTTAATTGGTCGGTGAATACAGCCATGTGGCAAGAGATGGCTGCGGAAGACGGCGTCGAAGACAACGAGGACTATCGGTCTGAGCAATACTTTGCGTTGCTGCGCAACTTCAAACGTTGGGCCTGGGTTATTCCTTATTTCTTTGGTGCGTCCCCGGTTTTGTGCAAGTCGTTCTTGCGCCATAGCTTTGCCGATTTAGATTTTCATGAGCTTGGCAGTGGTATGGTGCATGTTCCCAATGCAACGTCGCTGCGTATGAGTGACTTGGGTTACACCAATAAAGAGCAAGCTGCACTGAAAATTACTTATAACTCGCTTTCTGACTACGTCAGTGGTTTGCGGCGTGCGGTGTTCACCCGTTCGGAAGCTTTTGCGGAAATTGGGGTGCGCGATGGTGATCATTGGCGCCAACTGAATGCGAATATTCTGCAAATCGAAAACGAATTTTATTCACCGATTCGGCCAAAACGAGTTGCCGAGTCGGGTGAAACTCCAACGCAAGCACTGGAACGCGGTGGGGTACAGTATATCGAGGTTCGTGCAATTGACGTGAACCCGTTTAGTCCGGTTGGAATTACTGCTGAGCAAATGCATTTTCTTGATTTGTTCTTGTTGTATTGTTTGTGGTCGGACAGCCCGCAACTCAGCCTTGAGCAACAGCACCAAACTGAGAAAAACGTCAATACAGTTGTGTTGCGCGGTCGTGAGCCAGGGCTACGACTCGTTGATGAGCAAGGTGAACTGACGGTCAGTGAGCGTTTACAAGCGCTTTTTGCTCAGTTAGAAAAAATTGCCAAATGGCTTGATGACGGCGCCAGTGGTGATTATCAGCAAGCACTGGCCAGCTTTGCCCCAGCGATTGATGATCCAGAACTAACTCTTTCAGCGCAGTTGCTGAACGAGTATCGCGCCGCAGTGCAGGCTTATCGGCAGGTGGGGCTAGGACTCGCGGTGAGTTACAAAGAACAACTGATGAATTCTGATTTTGAATACTATACAGCGGCTGACTTCAAGCAATGGGCTGAAGAGTCGCTGACTGAACAAGCAGAGATTGAAGCAGCAGATCAGGGCACCTTTGCAGAATATTTAGAGAACTACTTCCAGCGTGCTCTGGACAAAAAAAACGCGCCTCGGTAAAAAGGCGCGTAAGTATTATTCCAGGGGACAAACAAAATGAAAACTCTACACGGAAATTTGGAACAGGATTCAGGGCATAAGTTCCCTAGGTGTGCAAAAAAGATTCAAAAGGCTGCTTTACTGATTGTTTTAGCAACAGTTTTTGTCACCGGCTGTAGCACCTCGCCACCTCGTGATGCCGAGAACATCTGTAATATCTTCGAAGAACGCCGGGATTGGTGGCGAGCTGCGAAGTCAATGAACAAAGAGTGGGGCGCACCGATTCATGTGCCGATGGCGATTATGTATCAGGAAAGCTCATTCCGCCATAATGCTGCGCCGCCACGCCGATATATTCTCGGCTTTATTCCCTGGAAACGGCTCAGCGACGCCTACGGTTACGCACAAGCAAAAACTGGAACCTGGGATGATTACATTCGCGAGACCGGCAACCGCCGTGCACGTCGCGACAACTTTGCCGATGCAATCGATTTTGTTGGTTGGTATATGGATAAAACCTACCGGATTAATGGTGTGTCCAAGTACGACGCCTATGCGCAATACTTGAACTACCATGAAGGCTGGGGTGGTTATCAGCGACAAACCTACTTGCAGAAACAGTGGTTAGTTCAAGTGTCACGGAATGTTGATAGTCGTGCGACACGCTATGCGCAGCAGTTGAACCAGTGTGAAGCTAAGCTGAATCGCGGCTGGTTCCGCCGCTTATTTAGCTAGTGTAAGTCTTGGTTGAAAGGTTGCAGAACAAAGCCGCTGTTTAGCGGCTTTTTCGTTTCCGCTTCGGTTGAATTCGTACTTGTTCGACGCGGTTGTCGGTGACTTCTAATATTTCAATCACATAACCGGCAATACGAATACACATGGGGTATTGAGGAATATCACCGAACTCTTCGATAATCAGGCCATTAAGGGTTTTTGGCCCATCGATTGGCAAGTTCACTTTCAACTCTTTGTTCAAGTCACGCAAGTTCATGGTGCCTTCAACAAGGTAGGTACCATCCGCTTGACGATGAATATGCTCTTGCGTCTGTCCGGTAATCGAAGTGGTAAAGTCGCCGACGATCTCTTCGAGCAAGTCCTCTAGTGTAACCATGCCCTGAATGTCG
>JAMCWV010000203.1 GCA_023481025.1 Gammaproteobacteria bacterium | reverse complement strand
AAAAACGCTTAGAAGTCGACTTTTCATTTGCAATCGACGGCGTCGCTCGCTTCCGTGCCAACGTATTTAAACAACAGTATGGCCCAGCCGGTGCATTTCGTACCATTCCTGATCGGGTCTTAACCCTCGAAGATTTGCGCGCTCCGGAAATTTTTAAACGGATTGCTGAATACCCTCGAGGCCTCGTTTTAGTTACTGGGCCAACTGGTTCGGGTAAATCAACAACGCTCGCCGCGATGGTTGACTATATTAACGAGAACACGCCGCAGCACATCCTTACCATTGAAGATCCTATCGAGTTTGTTCATCAAAGCAAGCAAAGTTTGGTGAACCAACGTGAAGTCTTCCGCGATACATTGAGCTTTAATAGCGCCTTACGTGTAGCGCTGCGGGAAGACCCCGACGTTATTCTCGTTGGTGAGTTGCGGGACTTAGAAACTATTCGCTTAGCATTGACTGCTGCGGAAACAGGTCACTTGGTGTTCGCAACCTTGCACACCACGTCAGCGCCAAAAACCATTGACCGGGTGATTGACGTATTTCCGGGCGATGAGAAAGCTATGGTACGGTCGATGTTGTCAGAATCATTACGCGCTGTTATTTCTCAAACCTTGGTGAAAAAGCAGGGTGGGGGTCGAGTCGCTGCACATGAAATTATGTTAGCAACGCCGGCTATTAAGAACCTGATTCGCGAAGCGAAAGTGGCACAAATGTATTCTGCGATTCAAACCGGTGCTTCGGTGGGCATGCAGACACTTGAGCAGTCACTAAATCGGTTGGTTGAGTCAGGCACCATTTCTTATACACAAATGCGCAGCAAACTTGGGCAAATCGAGTAGTGCCTCAGACGCCGTTTTTCGCTAGAATAGCCCTCTAATTTTGGGCTCGTTAGAAAAGTGAGAAACGGTTATGCGTGTGCTTGGTATTGAAACGTCTTGTGATGAGACGGGAATTGCGGTTTATTGTACTGAGCAAGGCTTGCTGTCTCACGTCCTCTATAGTCAAGTTAAACTTCATGCCGATTATGGTGGTGTGGTGCCAGAACTGGCATCACGCGATCATGTTCGCAAAACTCTCCCCCTGATTAAACAAGCGTTGAAAGAAGCAGCGTTGCAGCCCGAACAAATCGATGGCATTGCCTATACATCTGGTCCTGGCTTAATTGGCGCCTTGTTGGTTGGTGCAACGATTGGCCGCAGTCTAGCGTTTGGTTGGCAAGTACCAGCGATTGGCGTGCATCATATGGAAGGTCATTTACTCGCCCCAATGCTCGAAGACAGTCGGCCAGACTTTCCATTTGTGGCGCTCCTAGTGTCAGGTGGCCATACACAGCTAGTTCGCGTCGATGGCATTGGTCAATATCAGCTGCTCGGAGAGTCGGTTGACGATGCGGCCGGTGAGGCCTTTGACAAAACAGCGAAGCTTTTAGGGTTAGATTATCCGGGCGGGCCGCGACTCGCTAAACTTGCAGAACAAGGTCAGGCCGGGCGCTTTCAGTTTCCGCGACCAATGACAGACAAGCCGGGATTGAATTTTAGTTTTAGCGGTTTAAAAACAGCTGCATCGACAGCGATTGCGGAAAACACCAACGATGAGCAAACGCAGGCTGATATTGCCCGCGCGTTTGAAGACGCGGTAGTGGATACGCTCTTGATTAAATGCCGTCGTGCGCTGGAACAGACAGGCTTGAATCGGTTGGTCATGGCTGGTGGTGTAAGTGCGAATAAGCGCTTACGCGCGGCATTGGCAGAGACCATGAGTAAGCTTGGTGGTGAAGTATTTTATCCACGTGCGGAGTTTTGTACTGATAACGGCGCCATGATCGCTTTTGCTGGCGCTCAGCGACTTGCTGCAGGGCAACATGCGGAAGCAGCAGTCAAAGTGCGACCGCGCTGGCCGCTGACAGAATTGCCACCACTGAATTCACCAGATTCTTAAGTTACTTGTTTTTATTGTTTTTGCGTTTGCCCGGACGAAAAGCAACTTCGGTGCCATTCCACAAGCGGATGATATTCGTGCGATGACGCCAAATAATTAGGGCGGCGAGCATAAAGGCAGGAATGGTGTATTGCGGTTTAATCAAAAACGCATACAGCGGTGCTAAAGCTACTGTGATAAGAGCTGCGAGCGACGACACACGGCTAACCCAAAAGACCAAAATCCAAGTCATAATGAGCAGTACAGCCATTTCCGAGGCAACCGGAAACATGGCACCCAAGGCCGTTGCAACGGCTTTACCGCCTTGAAACTTAAAATACAGCGGATAAATGTGGCCAAGGCAGACAGCAATGGCAACGAGACCTAGCTCTATCGGGGTAAGGCCTAAGAAGTAGGCAGCCCAAACAGGAATCATGCCTTTGAGAACATCACCGAGTAGCGTCAGGCCTGCCGGAATTGGGCCACCTAAGCGATAAACGTTAGTCGCACCGGGGTTACCAGAGCCACGTAGGCGCGGGTCGTCTAAGCGAAACGCTTTGCAGATGAGGATCGCGCTGCTAATTGAGCCTAGTAAATAGGCAAACACGATCATAAAGATGGCCAGAGCAGACATCGGCTTTTTTGCGACTTCCTGTTAGGTTAAACTGTTAGGGCGAGCATACGTTGTTTTTTCGTTAAATGCTATCCGACCAGCGCCGACACGGCCGTATCAATTGTTTAAATTTGTAAATGAAATCAAATCATAGGTGAATGCGTGAAAGACATAGCCGGACTGCAAGTGGCTGATTGTGTGCTCATTGAAGCACTTGAAGTCCCCGCCGTTATTGGTATTTACGATTGGGAACAAACCATTCAGCAACCATTGGTTATTGATGTGGAAATGGCTTGGAATAATCGGCCGGCAGCTCAATCCGGCAACATTACCGATGCACTTGATTATGCTGCTGTGTGCGAGGCGCTCGAAGCTGCTATTGCGGCGCGGCCTTGGGGCTTAATTGAGGAAGTGGCAGAAGCGCTTGCTGACCTTGTATTACAATCATTTTCCGTCACCGCGGTGCGTTTACGGGTGGCAAAACCAACCGCGATTAAGAGTGCTAGAACGGTTGCCGTAGAGATTGAGCGGAAACGTCTAGCATGAGTATTGCAGAGGCTGCACAACCGACATTCACTCGCGTGTTTTTGGGAATTGGCAGTAACCTAGAACGCCTCAAGCATATTCAGGCTGGGGTTCACTCACTTGCTGAAGCCTTTGCCGAGCTGTCGTTATCTCCGATTTATGAAAGTGAAGCGTACGGATTTAGCGGACCAGCGTTTTACAACTTGGTAGCGGAAGTGCGAACTGAGCTGAGTTTAGCGGATGTGCAGCAGATCTGTCGCCAAATTGAACTTGCTCATGGTCGCCCGGAAAGCGCAGAGAAGTATAGTTCACGCACGCTCGACATTGATGTTCTTTTATATGGCGACTGTATTCAAGATGCGACGGCAAATGAGCCAGCTTTGCCGCGCAGCGACATTCTAACTCGTGCCTATGTACTTAAGCCGTTAGCTGACCTTGTCCCATTTGCCCTGCATCCGCAAACGCAACAGAGCTATCAAGCGCTCTGGCGTGACATGTTGCAACAACAGGCTCAACATGGCGACGGTATGGCCAGCACACTCATGCAGCAATTACCACTTACTTGGTCGCAAGTACTTGCTCAAGGTACTGCAGACGTCGTCGCTTAATTTCTGCACTAATTTCTTGGTGAACAAAACCATCGGCCATGACGTCGGTTGCATTAATTGCTTGTAACTGTTCGTATGCAGTCGTTAAAACAGCAAAGTCTGGCCGCTGGCGCAGTGTTTGGAATTCAGGATATGCGTCGAACACTGTTTGCACACAGTGCAACGTTTGTTGCCACAATGCAGGACGCCGGAAGCTGTCGAGGGCGTTGAGAGTTTGCAAAAGCTCTGCCGCCGAGAGATGCGCTTGACTGTCATGAAATTGGCGACACACATGAACGGTTGCGTCGGCGATGCGTTGGCACTGATTAGGGACGCGCCAGCGCTCATGGACGCAGTGGTGTAACGTCAATTCATGTTGTAAATCAAAGTAGGCCAAACTGTAGCGCCTGACTAACTCATCTTCATAATCATCATGATCGGCGGGCATGGATTCGGCTGTTGCTGTTTGAAGCGCACGAAAGGGTAAGAGCGGAGAGGCGTCTACCGGGCTCTTAATTAACTCTTCGAGGGCGCCAAACTCTTGTAAAACCTGAAAGTAACGCACCGGGTTTGGTGTCGCTAAAGCTTTGCGAGTTTCCATCCAAACACGCTCGGGTGTCAGTGTCGCCAGTTCGCCAGAGTCGACAATTTGCCGCATCAAAGTCCCTGTTTCAGGGGCGATAGTAAAGCCAAAATGCGCGAAGCGAGCGGCAAAGCGTGCCAGACGTAATACACGCAAGGGGTCTTCGGTAAACGCTGATGAAACATGACGCAGAACACGTGCATTCAAGTCGCGACAGCCTCCGTAAGGATCGATCAACTCACCATCTTCGCTCATGGCAATTGCATTGATGGTCAGATCTCGGCGCTGCAAGTCTTCTTCCAACGTAACATCGGGTGCGGCATAGCAGTCAAATCCAGTGTAGCCACGGCCTGATTTACGCTCGGTTCGCGCTAGGGCATATTCTTCTTTGCTGCGCGGATGCAAGAAAACAGGGAAGTCTTTCCCGACTTGCTGAAAACCAAGTTGCAGCATTTCTTCGGGGGTCGCCCCAACGACAACATAGTCATGCTCATGGGCAGTTAACCCAAGTAATTCATCGCGCACTGCGCCGCCAACCCGATACACTTTCATCTATACTTAAACACTCCGATGCTTAAAACGAACTGGCCTCAGGTTTGACTAAGCAGTTCGGTGAATAGAGATTCGTTGCGTGAATTAGTCTGCCCTGCTAACTTGCAGTGACGCGTGCAAAAAAGCGTGCAACAACAAGAATAACAGTATCATAACCTTAGGTATTCTGTGCCCATGTATCATGATTATTTTGGTTTTGAGCAAGTACCGTTCTCAATTGCCCCTGATCCCGAGTTTTTATTTCTTGGGCCGAGGCATCGAGAAGGGCTCGACCATTTACGAAATGGCTTAAGCGGCAGTGGTGGATTTCTGCTTTTAACTGGTGAAGTGGGCACTGGTAAAACGACGCTGTCACGGGCAGTGATGGAGGAACTCGGCGATAAGTTGGTGGTGGCGTTTGTGGTCAACCCCATGCTTAGTGAACGTGAGATGCTAGCAACCATTTGCGACCAGTTCGGTATTCCTGGCCGACATGAAAAGGCCTCGTTAAAACGCCTCACTGACCATCTTAGTAAATTTCTCCTTACTAGCAGTGCCGAAGGTCGTCACCCGGTTATCCTCATTGATGAAGCACAACATCTGCTACCATCCGTCTTAGAACAATTACGATTACTGACGAATCTAGAAACCAATGCGCGCAAGCTTCTCAGTATCGCCTTGATTGGCCAACCCGAACTGCAGGAGCTATTGCAACGTCGAGAGCTGCGACAAGTCGCGCAACGAATTGTTGCTCGCTATCATTTGTTGCCACTCACGCTCTCTGAAATGCAGGAATACATTCAACATCGGTTGACTCGGGTCGCGCAACCGGGCGTGGCGATCGACTCCATTTTTCCGACCGCAAGTATCAAGGCCATTTATCAGTTTAGCCAAGGTACACCGCGTTTGATCAACTTAGTCTGTGATCGGGCGTTACAACTTGCCGCGCGCGCAGAAACTAAAGTCGTAACGAAGGCGTTAGTGCGCGAAGCGATTCAATCGCTCAGCTTACAAACCCCGTCACGCCAGCATCGCCAACACCAACCTTGGCTTGTAAGAGTCACAAGTGCGGCAGCTGTGGTGGTCGTGTTTGCAGCAGGGTGGTGGTTTCTGCAAAGCAACGAAAACAATGCGGCAGGTGGCGTGACTGTGAACGAAGCATCAGCGCAGCAGTCTCAGGAGCGTCGCTCGTCCGAATCAACTGTAATTGAGCGGACGCCGCTCGTTGGCCTTACGCTGCCTCAGGCGTTGATGGGTTTAGCGGAATTGTGGCAAGTGCAGTCATTTGTGGATGACAGTGAACCATGTCTTAGTTTGCAGGATGTGCGTTTAGGCTGTTTACAGGCAGAGTTAACCTTGGACCAAGTGATCACATTTGATTTGCCGGTGGTTGCTGAAATTCCGCATGAAGAAGCGGAGCAGCCCTCGAGTTATGTGCTGTTGCTCGACTATCAACGTAATGACCAAGGTGTTCGGACTTGGACCTTATTAAGCGCGGATGGACTGCTAACGAGCGAAGAGTCGGCCTTGCGCGCGAAGTTTCCAACTTCAGCGTTAATGATTTGGCAATTGCCACCGGCTGATAACAATGATTGGATCCGCTCCGGCCTAGCTGCTCGTGCACCATACTCGATGCAGGGCGCGCCCTATGCTGCGCAAATAAATTGGCTCCGTCGCCATTTAGTCACGGTGCACAATACCAGTCGCGTGGATGAGGACTATTTTACACCCGCAGAATTAGCCTATTTGAGCAGTGGCGCATTGAGTTATGGACCACGCTTGAGTGCCAGCGCTGTTGGGAGCACCCAGGCCCTGATGAGTAGTTCCGCATCACCACGTCAACTCCGAGTGGGCTCTTTTTCAGGTTTGATGGTGCCAGAATTAACGATTGCGCGGGTTGAGCCGTCGACCGAAGTCGGAGAGCGTGTCTCAGCACAAGGTGTTGCTGAGGAAGAGGAATACGTCTCGGATCGAATTCGTACATTATTCGATAGCGCTGTTGCTGAAGTCGGTTTTGACGATTTACTGAATCCACCCCCACCTGCACCAGAGCCAACTCAATCTGGACCATTGGCGACATTTCAGGATTTGACCGCTCAACAACGTCAACGTTTGCCGTCCCTCAGTTATGAGTCACATATGTACAGTGGCCGTAATCAAGATCGATGGGTGCGCTTTGACGGTCGCATGCTCCGAGAAGGCGAGCGCTATCGAGACTTGCGCATTGTGGCCATCGAACCTTCTCATGTGATTTTAGGGTTTGATGATTTCCTCTTTCAACTCGAAGCACTCGAGGATATTCCTTATTGAATACTTGCGAACTCATCCAACCTTTGCGATGATGCGTAGAAAGTTAAACGGCTGTTTGAAAATTAACATAGCCGCATCCAGAAGGTGATGGGAGTAGAAAATGAGTGAATATAAAGTAGCGTTGCAAGACATGAACTTTGTTCTGTTTGACGTTCTAAACGTTGCGGATGACTGGGCCAATATGGACCAACTGCGTGACGTTATTGATCCAGATACTGCGCGGGCGATTCTAGACGAAGCAGCGAAATTAACTTCAACTCTGATTGCGCCAAATGCGCGCGCCGCAGATGAAGAAGGCATTCATTTCGCTGACGGCGCGGTCACCACACCAAAAGGTTATAAAGAACAATTTAAGCAGCTCGCCGAAGGCGGCTGGGTCGGCGTAACCGCAAATCCTGAATACGGCGGAATGGGGATGCCAAAAACCCTTTCAGCGCAGTATGAAGAAATGATGTGTGCAGCGGATATCTCGTTCTCACTGTATTCCGGCCTGACTGCAGGCGCGATTATGGCGCTTGACCTGCATGCGAGTGCAGAGCTGAAAGACAAATACCTAGAAAAAATGGTGACAGGTGAATGGACCGGCACCATGTGTCTTACGGAACCACATGCAGGCACTGACCTCGGTATTATTCGCTCGAAAGCGGTACCGGCTGACGATGGCAGCTATGCAATTAGTGGGACGAAGATTTTTATTACCGGTGGTGAACATGACCTGACCGATAACATTATCCATTTGGTACTGGCAAAGCTTCCTGATGCGCCGGCAGGCACGAAAGGTATTTCTCTCTTTTTAGTGCCGAAGTTTTTAGTCAATGACGATGGTTCGCTCGGTGAGCGGAATCCAGCTGTTGCTGGCTCAGTTGAGCACAAGATGGGTATTCATGCCTCGGCAACTTGTGTGATGAATTTCGATGGCGCGAAAGGCTGGTTAGTTGGAGAGCCTCATCGCGGCTTGGCAGCCA
>JAMCWV010000109.1 GCA_023481025.1 Gammaproteobacteria bacterium | reverse complement strand
TGCAGTTCAGGGCTATGCTGACGTCTATATACAACCGGAAATCATTCGTTTGCTGGCAGCGCGTCAGCAGCAGTTAGTGCAATTATTATTGCGCCGAGGCCATGCTGCCGTGACACCATTGCGACTGGTTGATGAGCATGCTGAATTTAAAGAGCCGCAGCGTTTTCGTGAATTCATGCAGCGCGCCCGTCAACATCCACAATGGTCGTCTTTGCACGCCGGCGCGTTCGATGACTCTATCGCCCGCAGCCAGTGTTTGCGGCTTCTTGAGTGATACGCTTCGTAGCGGACTAACAAACTTTGACAGATTCTTAAACTTTTCTCGGGTATGTTGCAATTCATAATCAGAGCGTTTTGTGGCGGTGATAGTTGAGTGTTAACGCTTTTTTGTATTGTAGAACGAGTGAAAGGAATCCTTTTGGGGTTCCAAGTCGATGAAACTAAGGCGCTGAGAATCAATCGAACTGCTATGAAGAAATGGAACTGTTTTTACTGGCTGGTTGTCATCGCTTTGCTCAGTGGCTGCGCAAGCAGACTACCCGATAATGCCGCACAAATTGACCGTGATAAGGCGATTGCCGAACTGAGTGCTCGAATCGACCGCGTTGGTTACCAGCGGGTGCGAATTTCTCCTGGTATTGACGAGTTTTTGAATATAGCGGCGGCTATTCTCGAGCGCCAAGCGATGCTGATGCAGGAATACCGGACTCAAGCGGAGTTTCATCGCGATGTACAAGCGTTTATAACAGCGTATCGGGGGGCAGACGCTGAACAATTTCGACTTGCTGTTGCAGAGTTCGACAGCACAGCAATGAACGAGAATGAGAAAATAGCACCGAAGTTGGCGGCTTACGAGCAGGCGACACGGATGATTCAGCAGCAAAATCGCCTGTTAGCAGGGGAAATTTCGGCCCAGTTATTGGTCGGTGGCTATCTTCTTAAGGAACATCGCGAAGCGGTTATTGCTTTTGCTTTAGCCAATGTATTAGGCGGGTTAACCGGAGGACATGGACGCAGAACCGCTGATAACGACCTTGTTTTAGCAATTTTACGTGCGCGCGACCAGTTACAATTAGCCCGTCGGGCGAATACTTTGATTCAAATTGAGCAAGCGACCATTGCTGCGATAGACAGTTTACAACGCGATTTAGAAGCGCTGAATCAGCGATAAATGAGGTGTACCGATGAGTAATCACAACCTAAAACCTTCAACTTGGCGCCGCGCCAGCGCACCGCTCGGTTTAGCGATCGTGGTAGGGGCTTTAACATTAGCCGGATGCAGTGCGCAGCCAGCGGAACAAACACGACGTGTCGACGCGACATCGGATCCGTCATCAGCATCGATTGCTCGACGTGCATTTGATTTTCGTGACGCTGATATTCGAGTTCCCAATTATTTTAATACACAGGGCTTAGATTTTTGTACCTTTGATGTTCAGAACGAACATCCAAATTGCCCGCTCTATCGTCCGATCGTGCGCATGTATTTTGATTCAGCTATGGTCGAAGGCGAGGGTTTTGGAGTCGATGCCGTACGTGAGTTCGACACACGCAATTTATTGAACATGCTGGAGAATCAGTTTGCTGGCATTAATCGCTTCCGCATTGTGACGCGTGATGACCAAGTGGTCAGCCAGGAATTTGAAACTTTCCGACAGCAACAAGGTGAAGAGGCGTTTCGTCAGCGTCACAGTGAGCAACGAATCTTGGCTCCTGACTTTGTCGTGAAACTCGATACCTTGCGGTCGGTTAAAAACCAAGGAAGTATTACCGGGTGGATGGATTATGGCCTTGAGATTACCGCGTCAGTGTTGAATCCGTTTACCCGTGAACTAATGGCTTATCCGAATTTAGGTAAGGTGCGGGTCGAGTCTGCCGATGTTCGCGATCGACGCCGTCTCGAATACGTGACGGCTAACGATCGTTATGTCAGTGGTTTTCGTTACTTCGATAGCGCGCATGTCAATTCAATACTGAATGATATGGCCTCGCGTGGTATCGATATTCTACTGACACGGATGTTGGCGGAAATGCCAGCAACGGCACAAGTGGTGGGCATTCGCGGTGACCAGATTAGCTTGGATCGCGGCCAGAATGCGGGTGTGTTGCCAAACGAAACCATGATTATTTTCGAATATGAAGCGGGCTTTGTGACACCACTAGGCGTCGCTGAAGTCACGCCATCGATGACTACAGCCGCAGGAGAAATTGTCCGTTGGAAGAACTCAGCCGATGCACGCCGAGTGCGGGCGGCAGCGAGCAATGGTATTTATCGTCCAGATGCAGAACGGCGCGTATTCGCTGTCAGTGTTGGAGCACCATACACCTTCTTGCGCGACCGCACTTAATGCGTTGGTGATTGAGTACGTTAAAAAAATAACCCTGCACGCGCAGGGTTATTTTATTTTAGCCGACCGAACAAGGTGTTCGCTTTAGAAGTGGAAAGCAACGCCGAACGACCAGCGGTCGTCATTGGCAAACGCATAGCCACCGACCAAGCTGAAGTTGGGTGCGACCCAGTAGCGCCCTTGTAAATGGATGACGAAATCATCGTCGTCACCGACATCGATATACTCCGCCTCGATACCTAACTCAAGGTTGTGGCTCATTTTGTGTCGGGCACCAATAAAGACGTTGAACCCTGAGTCAGAGTTAGACAGACTGTTGAACTTAGCCCGTGATCGCACAAGACCAGCTCCACCGTAGGCGACGGTGTCGAGCTGCACATAATGTTTGTAGCCGAATCCCAGTTTCGTCAAATCAAAGTCAAATTGATTTGCTGACTGGTTTGAATGACTCAGACGAAAGAAATAGTCTTCGGTGATCGATGTCGAGAGGTTAAGTTCGTAGCCGTCCAGATCAGCTTGACTGACTCGAGTTTCTTGATAGTGCGCCGAAATGAAATCGAAAGCGGGCTCATTGGCTACTGCTGGTGCCATCGCCAATACGGTCGCTAACGCCGAGCTAACAGCTAAAGTAGATTTGTAGTTCATTGTGGTACTCCTATTCAATGCAGTGGTCTTACACGCTGTGTAATTCGTCTGCAGGACAAGAGTAGTGTAGAACGATTGATACAGATTTTCGTTATGAAGAATCGTCAATAATTGTCAAATTCGCGTCATATAAAAGCAAAAAATGACTTACATCGGTGAGTTATTTCACCTATGGTTATAACGACAAAAATAAAAAAGGAAGGCTCGTGAAAACTTTAATTCATCGATTCAGTATTGTTTTAGCCGCTGCTTCGTTAAGTTCTTTGGCAGGGTGTGATGGTGGTACAACCGAACCACTGCGCATTGGTGCAACCATGTCGCAGTCAGGGGTGTACGTGACGCAAGGCAGCGCCGCTCGCAATGGCTATCTGCTGTGTGCCGAGGATCTAAATCGAAGTGGCGGGTTGTTAGGTCGTCCGGTTGAGTTTGTGATTTACGATGATGAGTCGAACCAAGCAAGAGCTCAAGCTTTGTATGAACAGCTCATTACCGAAGACCGAGTCGATGCGATTATGGGCCCTTATGGTTCAACGTTAACCGAGGCTGTTGCCCCAATTACTGAGAAACATCGTTTTGTCCACATTACGCCGTTAGCAGCAACTTCATCGATTTGGGAGCAAGGGCGTCATCATCTATTTATGGTTTTACCACCGGCGGATGTTTTTTTAGCGGGCTTGATTACTTTAGCCGACGAGCATGGTTATCAGCGTGTCGCGGTTCTGCATGAAGATGCGTTGTTCCCGCATGCAGCCGGTCAAGGCGCAGCACGATTAGCCAGCGAGAAGGGTATGGCGGTTGTTTTTAATCAGGCTTACCCGAGTGGTACAACAGATTTTTCTGCGTATTTACAGGAAATCGCAGCTGCGGAGACAGAGGTACTTGCACTTGCAGCTTCGGCACTCGATAACTTCGTGGCCATTACTGAGCAAATGAAAGCGCTTGATATCAATGTGAAAATGATCGGCAACTCAGGTGCGGTCGACGAGTATCAGCAAGCATTAGGTGCAGACGCTGACTATATGTTCGGTTTGTCAGCATGGGAGGCTTCAGTCCCTTTACCCGGCTCTGAGGCGTTTGTTGCTGCTTATCAAGAACGTTTTCAACGGGCGCCAAGTTTCCACGCAGCGGGTGCTTACGGAAGCTGCCAGCTTCTTGCGCATGCCATCACGAACGCAGGAAGTCTCAATAGCGATGCGATCAGAGATGTACTTTTAAATACTGAAATGACTACAGTATTCGGTCCGTTTAAAGTCGATAAACGCGGTTACCAAATCGCTCACCAAGGTGTATTTATTCAATGGCAAGAGGGTGAAAAGCGGGTTATCTGGCCACCACAACAAGCCGTTGCCAAACCAATAATCCCGATGCCAAGTTGGCAGGAAAGATAAAACGATGAAGCAGTTAAAGGCCACGACTTTCGTGGCCTTTACATGTTTAACGGGAGAGAAATTCGTCCGGGAAGTGCATCACCCAATTGATGAAAAGCTCGGTGCCGATGCGCAGCGCATCCTCGTCAGCATAAAAATAAGGTGAATGATTACTTGGCGCGGTCGCCGGGTCTTGGTCATGTGGCGTAATGCCTAAAAATACGAACATCCCCGGGACTTCTTGAGCATAAAACGAGAAGTCTTCGGCACCGGTAACCAACTCATTCTCACGGACATTTTGCTCGCCAGCAACGACCTGGGTTAATGGCAGCAAATGAGCAACCAACTCGGGATCGTTATACGTAACCGGGTAGCCTTCATGAATATGAATGTGAGCTTCAGCACCTGCAGCTTTCGCTGTGTGGGTTGCCGTGCGCTCAAGTAGTTGGAAGATGTCAGCACGAATGCCCATGTCGAAATTGCGGATGGTGCCTTCTAAATACACTTCATCTGGAATGATATTGTTACGAACACCACCTTCGACGATGCCAAAGCTGACCACGGCAGGCGCTTTAGTTACGTCAACTTGACGGCTCACGATGGTTTGCACGTTATTGATCACTTGTGCTGCAGTAACAATCGGGTCAATTCCGCCCCACGGCCGTGAACCATGGGTTTGCTCGCCTTTAATCGTGATTTCAAACCGATCAGAGGATGCCATTAACGGGCCTTTACGGTAACCGATGACGCCGGTGTTACCAGCAGACCAAACATGGATACCGAGTACAGCGTCCGGTTTATGCTCAGCGAATAATCCTTCCTTCAACATCAACTCAGCACCACCTTCTTCACCTTCGGGAGCGCCTTCTTCAGCCGGCTGGAAAATAAACATGACGTTGCCTTCAATCTCATCGCGATGCGCGGCGAGGTGGCTCGCTGCCCCAAGTAACATCGCAACGTGTAAGTCATGACCACAGGCATGCATCACAGGAACTTCGCGCCCACGATATTCGCCCATGGCTTGTGAAGCGAAAGGAACGTCAGTCAATTCTTTGACGGGTAAAGCGTCCATGTCAGCACGTAAGGCAATGGTTGGTCCGGGTTTGCCACCGCGTAGGAAGCCAACAACGCCGGTATGTGCGATCTCAGTCTGAACTTCCATATCGAGCGAGCGAAGGTGTTCGGCAACCAGTGCAGCGGTGCGGAATTCTCGGTTACTTAATTCGGGGTGCTGATGAATATCGCGTCGCCACGTAATCACTTGTTGCTCAAGTTGCTCACTAATGCTGTGCACACTTTTTTGCTCTAAGGCCTTTGTTAGGGGGCTAAACCAGAGCGGTACTGTGAGCATGAGGCCAGCCATCAGTGTTGGCCAAGGTTTAGCGAAACGATGATGGGGTAGCGTCGTGTTGGACTGCATCGGATAACTCCTTAATGAGTAAATTTCATTCTGATTTGAGTATGGCAGTATGCGCTCTATTCGACAACTTATGCTATCGTAGTCGGGTAATTTGGCCTGAGTAAGTCATGGGAAAAATCAAGGTGTTTAATGTGGTATGAACACGCAGGGGTACGGTTTAAACTGACCCGAAAACCGATGAAAACGATTCGAATTCGGATTCGTGGCGATAGTGGTGAAGTTCGCGTGTCGGCACCGAAATGGGCGAGCGACCGAGACGTACGGCAATTTGTTGCGGAAAAAAGCACTTGGATTCGCCATCACGTCGAGCGCATTGCCGGATCTGAGCATACGTCTAAATCCTTAGATTGGGATGCACTTGAAGCAAAACGCCAACAGCTGCAAGACTATGCGTCCGCGCGCCTGCCCAGTTTAGCAAAACAGATTGGCGTCACGGCGATGGACGTGCGAGTGAAAAAAATGCATACCCGCTGGGGAAGCTGTAACGTGCGCACGGGCAGAGTTTGGCTAAGTTTGATGTTAGCCGACAAAGCGCCAGAGCTAATCGATTATGTCCTGGTTCATGAGCTCGTGCATTTGCATGAAGCAAGCCATAGTGCAAGGTTTTATCGTTTAATGGATCAATATTTACCGAATTGGCAAAGATTTGATAAAGAGCTGAACCCAAAGCGCCGCCGGCGACTATAATATTGGAAGCCAGTACAAAAGAAACCAAGAGGTGTTTTATGCTTAAATTCATAGGTTTAATGGTTACTACCGTGTTGTTTTTGAGCGCCTGTGCCGGACAGCCGGCGTATCGTGAAGCGCAACGTGGTGGTTTTGGCTATTCCGAGCGGCAGATCACCGACGAGCAGTTTCGCGTGAACTTTAAAGCGCGCGGTGACAATATTGGTATGGCATTGGACTACGCAATGCTACGCGCTAGTGAGTTAACGCTCGAACGTGGGTATGACTGGTTTCGGGTGACGAGTCGCGAAACCTTTGTCGATCGTGAACGCGTGAGTAACAGTCATATCGGCTTCGGCACGGGTTATCCATACGGTCGTCGTGGACCATCGACAAATTATCATTTAGGTTTAACCTTGGGCGATGGTCGCAGTGAAGTTGAAGTGAATCTAGAGATTCGGCTCGGCCGCGGTCCTTTACCTGATGACGAAAACGTTTATAAAGCGAGCGAAGTGTTTGAGAACTTGCGACCGCGTGATGAAAGCTAAATGAGCCTTGTACTCAAGGAGGAGTCGTAGCGTTGACGACGGTAATTTTTCTTAACCCTATCACGAATCGTCGTAAAGACCGTTTTGTGACCTTGCTTGAGCGCCATTTGCAAGCTGCAGGTGAGCAGTTTTGTCGCTTTGAAACATACCCGCAAGTTAGTCAAACCGTTGCAGCTTTTGAACGATTGCAAGCGACCACAGCGATTGAACGCGTGGTCGTACTGGGCGGTGATGGAACCTTACATCAAGCGGTTAACGCATTAGCAGGAAGTCAGCTGCCTGTGGGTTACATGCCCTGCGGCACAGGGAATGATTTCGCCCGTGCGTGGTTCAAAGCGACAGTAAACAGCAAGTCACTTAATGACCAATTTTGGTTAGAACAAGCTTTAAATGCTCCGATCCAAACCATTGATCTTGGGCAAGTTGGCTCACGTTATTTTGTTAATGTCGCCGGCGTTGGCTTTGACGCCGAAATTGTCCAGCGTTTGGGCAGCAAAAAATACGTCTGGCCACGACTCAGTTACCTCGCGTGTGCGCTGTTGAGCTTACTTAGCTACCGCGAGAAGCCTCTTCATTTTCGTGGAACGCAGCAAAAATTGTTAGCGCTAGGCCAACGGAAGACTTTGCTCCTCACTGCGGCTAATAGCAATTATTTCGGTGCTGGTATGCATATCGCACCGCATGCGGTGACGAATGATGGCTATTTGGCATATTGTTTAATCGAGGCGATGCCATTATGGCGTAAACTACTTAGCCTGCCGAAGCTCTATCAAGGGCGTCATTTAAATCTAAAGCAAGTCCACAGTGGTCAATTTTCGGCGCTGGAAATTACCACACCGGATTTGCCGGTAGAAGCGGATGGTGAATGGATCGGCACCACGCCTATCCGGATTCGGACTATTCCTGCAGCGTTTCAATTGCGCCGGCCAGAGACGGGATCCAACTGACAGGCTGCAAGTAGCTGCTGCCAATATTCCGCATGAATTCGAACCTCCCGTTGTAGTTGTGCTGCATAACTGTGGTCACCTACCAAACGGTCAAAAT
>JAMCWV010000029.1 GCA_023481025.1 Gammaproteobacteria bacterium | reverse complement strand
AAAGCGGCGCGCGCCATCTGGGTCCATCATGTTTAAGCGTTTTTCGTTGATCAGCATGGTTTGTTTCTTCTGCCACTCCGCCCACGCTTCTTTGGAAATATTATCAAAGATACGCTGCCCAAGGTCGCCTGGGTAAAGCTGGAAGTCGAGACCGTCGGCTTCTTTTTGGAAATATTGACAAAATACAGTACGAGCCATGATTTTCTATCCTCATTTCTGGGCGCAAGTGACGTGTTGCCTCCAATGCGCACGAACATCAATTGATGCGGTAATTCATTGCACCGAGGCATTCCATTTATGCTGTGCATCTTACCATAGCATGAACGCCGGAAGCAGCAGGCGCTGCCAGTTTATCGCATCGAGCGTATCTGGGCTTCAAGAAACTGTCGAATCGGTGTGGGTAGACCAATGTCAGCTAAACTTTCAAAAGACAACCAGTGCAGCTCAGCAGCGTCGACATTCGGCTCCTGAATCTCGGCTGCACTTAATTGCCAGACGTGTGCATGTAATTTGTAGTGACTGAACGTATGCTGAAATTCGCCAATCTTTAACGCATCCGTTGGCGCTTCGGCAACTTCGGGAAGTGCCCACAACCGTGCCCAGATTCCTGTTGCGGGTCGCCGTTGCAGACAGATCCGCGATTGATCTGTTTGCCAAATAAAATGCCCTTGACGTAAGGGAATGTTCTTTTTGGGTTTGGGGTTTGGTAATTCGTCGACCCGATTCTGTGCGAGCGCAAGGCAGTTATTTTGCAATGGACAGTCTCTGCATGACGGCTTTTTGGGTGTGCAGACAGTTGCACCTAAATCTAATAACCCTTGCGCAAATGCTCGATTCTGATGGCGCGGTGTCAGTTGCTCAGCGAATTGCCATAACTGTTTGTTCACACGGCTGCTCATGGGCTCACCGTCAATTGCGAACAACCGGCAAAACAGGCGGCGGACATTACCATCGACGATGGGGCCATAGTCGTTAAACGCAAAAGAACGGATGGCACCGGCGGTATAACGTCCAACACCTGGAATTCGTTCAAGCTCCGCCAGATCATTCGGGAATTCACCATTGCATTCGTCGACTAAGTACTGAGCGGCTTTCTGTAAATTCCGTGCGCGTGAATAGTAGCCAAGCCCTTGCCACAGCGCCATCACTTGATCCTCGTCGGCGTTGGCGAGACTATTTAGATCTGGAAACGCAATAAGCCAGCGCTGAAAATAGGGGATGACCGTGCTAACTTGGGTCTGTTGCAGCATAATTTCGCTCACCAACACACGGTATGGTGTCGGTGGCTGCTGCCACGGCAGATCATGGCGACCATGCTGTTGCTGCCAACGAAGAACAGTGCCCGCGAACGCGTCAGGGGCGAGTGAATGTTCGGGGAGGACGAATTCTGGGTTATTTTTTTTAGCTGAACTCATGAAATTTGCTTGTTTTTACGGCAGCGAATTGGATAATGGCGACCCATTTTAGACTTCATTCGACTAGTGTAACAGGTTCAACGAACATGGCAGAAGATAAATCAGCAACCGCGTCCGCGAGTGGCGAACCGTCTACCGGTGAGCGCTATATGCGTCAAATTCGCAGCTTTGTGCGGCGTGAAGGTCGTTTGACCAAAGGTCAAGCTGGCGCGCTTGAGCGGCAATGGCCCACAATGGGTATTGAGTTTGCTGGCGAGCGTTTAAACTTGCAGGCCTTGTTTGGCAATGACAACCCGGTCGTGTTGGAAATTGGCTTTGGTATGGGCAAGTCATTGGTTGCGATGGCGAAGGCTGCGCCAGAGAAAAACTTCATTGGCGTTGAAGTGCATCGTCCTGGAGTTGGTGCCTGTTTGCTGGAAGCCGAGAGCCAAGGTGTAACGAACCTTAAAGTGATTGAGCACGACGCAGTTGAAGTATTGAAGGACTGGTTACCTGACTACTGCTTAGACGGTGTGCAGATATTTTTTCCAGATCCATGGCACAAAAAGCGTCACCATAAGCGACGTTTAGTGCAACCAGAATTTGTTGCCTTATTGCGACAGAAATTAAAGCTTGGGGGTGTTCTGCACCTAGCGACCGATTGGGAAAACTACGCAGAGCACATGCTTGCAGTGATGAGCGAAGCGCCAGGGTATGTGAACCAAGCGGCTGACGGGGCTTACATTCCGCGCCCCGATGAGCGGCCACTGACGAAGTTCGAACAGCGCGGCCACCGCCTTGGTCATGGCGTTTGGGACATGAAATTTAACGCCGCTGACTAGACTCGCTTGGCGGTATTCGGTCTGCGGTATCTGGTCTGCGATTAATAACGTCAGTGAATACAAAGGAACCCAAGGTCTGTTTTGCAGCCTTGGGTTTTTTAATCGCCGAGTAAATCACTTAAGACTTGATTCAAATACAATCGACCATGCGGCGTTGTTTCCCAAGCGTCGTTTTCACAGCGAATAAAGCCACGTTGAATGGCATCACTTAAAGCGGCTTCGGCAACGCTCAGGGGGAGCCCTGTGTAAGCTGTAAAATCAGCTTTTGGTGTTGGTTCAAGCAAACGCAAACGGTTCATGAAAAACTCAAAACAGAGATCGTCGTGACTGACTTGCCAGAGCTTGTATAAATAGGGCCGGGTTAAGTCGAGATAACCACGTGGGTGCTTAATCTTTTCGGTACGAATAATGCGTTGCTCATTCGGTAACGTGATTTTACCGTGCGCCCCGCAACCAATCCCCAGGTAGTCACCAAAACGCCAGTAATTAAGATTATGCTTGCCGCGGTGCCCCGGCTTGCCATAAGCGCTCACTTCATATTGCTCATAACCCGCTGCGGCGAGGCGTTGATGCCCTTGCTCGTAGATGTCCCACAACAGGTCGTCGTGAGGCAACTCAGGCGGTTGACTGGCAAATAGCGTATTCGGTTCGATGGTCAGTTGGTACCAGGATATATGCGGAGGATTAAGGGCAATAATTCCCTCGAGGTCGGCCATCGCAGTTTCTAAGGTTTGCTCAGGTAGACCGTGCATTAAGTCGAGATTGAAGCTACTTAAAGGTAGGGTGCTCGCATGCTGTGCTGCAATACGCGCTTGCTCAGGGTCGTGAATTCGTCCGAGCCGCTTGAGTTGTTCGGCTTGTAAACTTTGCACACCAATGGACAAGCGATTAACGCCTGCAGCAGCAAACCCGGCGAAACGCTCGGTTTCAAAGGTACCGGGATTCGCTTCGAGGGTGATTTCAATCTCAGGACTGAATCGAATTCGCTCGCGAATTCCATTCAGGAGTTTGGCAATTCCAGGCGCAGAAAACAGACTAGGAGTGCCACCGCCAATGAAAATTGATTGTAGCTCGCGACCTTGAACATAATTTAAGTCTTGTTCCAAGTCATCCAGTAAGCATGCAATGTATTCTGCTTCGGGAATGACATCCGGTTGTGCATGGGAATTAAAATCGCAATACGGACATTTTTGCACGCACCAAGGAATGTGCACATACAAACTGAGCGGCGGTAAGGTCAGCACGTTGGCGGTACTCATTTTAACTGTGATAGCAAGGCAGCGAGTGCCTGACCACGATGACTGAGCTTGCTTTTAAGTTCGCGAGGTAACTCGGCCGCGGTGCAATTGTGCTCAGGCAGAAAAAATACCGGGTCATAGCCAAAACCACCCGCACCGCTCGGCGCCTCAGTGATCAAGCCGGGCCAAACACCGTGACAGACAATCGGTGTTGGATCGTCAGCACTGCGCATATACACCAGTACACAGTGAAACTGTGCGTTGCGTTGTTGCTGTGGTACACCTTGCATAGCGGCAAGTAACTTAGCGATGTTGGCTTGGTCTTTAGTCAGTGGTTCGCCATTTTCAGCGAGGGCATTAAAGACCACCTGATCGTCGAGCTGAGCGTAGCGCGCGGAATAGATGCCGGGCGCACCACCAAGGTAGTCAACCGCCAAACCAGAATCATCGGCTAACGCGGGTAACCCTGTGGAGGCACATGCATGGCGCGCTTTAAGAATGGCATTCTCAATAAAAGTGAGCCCGGTTTCATCAGCGTCACTGACGTTCAATTCGGTTTGCGGCCGAACCTGCCAACCAAGGGGGGCGAGCAGTGCACTTAGCTCTGCTAACTTGCCTTGATTGCCAGTTGCCAGTACGAGCGTTTTTGTTTCTGAATTCATAATTGGTTGATTTTCAGACATATTTCAATTCTGTCATGTTGCAGTAATTTTAAGCTGCGATTATAGCGCACTTCCTCTGCTGTGTTATTATCAATTGCTTGGAAGTTCTTGAAAGGAAAGAAACTGCCCTATGGAAACCGTGAATTTACTCATATTGATTGCTGGAGCGATGCTATTCGTTAGTATCGTTGCTGTGCAGTTCTCGGTTCGAGTTGGGGCGCCGCTCCTCTTAGTTTTCCTATCGGTGGGAATGTTGGCCGGCGAGGAGGGGTTACTTGGGTTAAGTTTTAATAACCCTGACATGGCGCTCTTAATCGGCTCGGTTGCGCTGGTTATCATACTCTTCGACGGTGGTTTACGAACCCATCCTGAGCGTTTTCGTGTTGCGTTGGCACCGGCCGCTATGCTGGCGTCGATTGGTGTCGTCATCACCTGTGTCGTAACCGGTATTGCGGCGGCTTACTTGTTTGGTTTCTCGTGGATTGAAGGCCTGTTACTTGGGGCTATATTAAGTTCGACCGACGCCGCTGCCGTATTTTCAATTTTCCAGTCGCAAAAACTGCGCATAAAAGAACGTGTTGCAGCAACGTTAGAGATTGAGTCGGGTAGTAATGATCCGATGGCCGTCATGTTAACGGTGACGTTAGTGAGCGTCCTCGCGCAACCAGATCTTCCTTTGGGATGGGGAGTTGTCGCAGTGTTTTTGCAACAAGCAATTGTGGGCGCTGTTTTGGGTTACTTGGGAGGACGACTTTTTGTACTCACATGTCGCAAGTTAAACCTCCATATTTCGTTTTTCCCCTTACTTGCGATTGCTGGTAGCATCCTCGTGTTTGGCTTGACCGCAAACCTCGGTGGTAGCGGATTTCTTGCTGTGTATCTGATGGGGTATTTAGTCGGTAATGCGAAGCTTCCGCAGGTTATGCATATTCTGCGAGTTCATGATGGTTTGGCCTGGCTGTCGCAGATCGTCATGTTCCTAATGCTTGGGCTCTTAATGACACCGAGTTCAGTGGTTGATGTCATGCTACCGGCCTTGGCACTTGCCGTTGTGCTGATATTTGTCGCGCGCCCAATTGCAGTTTTTATCAGTTTGGCACCGTTCAGATTTCCATGGCGAGACCAAATCTTTATTAGCTGGGTAGGGTTGCGCGGCGCTGTGCCGATTGTTTTGGCTCTGTTTCCTTGGATCGCTGGCCTCGAGAACCAGCAACTCTATTTCGAAATTGCGTTTGTTGTCGTGTTGGTTTCGTTAGTGGTGCAAGGTTGGAGTATTTCCTTCACTGCTCGCAAAATGGGCTTAGAGATTCCGCCCGAGCCTGAACCTGACTCACGCACGCCAATCGAATTGATTCGTGCGGATGACGTCTTGGAAGTCGCCGTGTTTAAAATTACTGAAGACTCGCTTGCCGTGGAACATTTTTGGCACGAAATTAATTTACCTCGAGAGGCCGATTTTGTTGGTGTCGTTCGCGACGGACAATGGCTCCGCAGTAGCGACAATCCGCAGATTCTAGCTGGTGATCACCTGATGGTGCTGACACGTGCCTCCGATGTAGCAAAAATAAGCGAAGTGTTGGCTTCGTCAGGCAGTGATAAACGTGTGAATCGTAAATCATTCTTTGGTGATTTCGTGCTCAATGCCGATATTACTTTGGCCGATTTATCCGGTTTCTATGTCATTCCAGAAGATGCTTATGAGGATTTAAATACGGATATCCGCAGCATTTTTCGCCGTCGTTTCCACCGCCGCGTGGTTATCGGTGACCACATAGTCCTTGGAAACTTAATGTTCACAGTGCGTGAAGTGGCTGACGATGGGGTGATATTAAAAGTGGGTGTGAAGGTTATCGAGCAAACGCGGTCAGTCTAAATTTCGTTTGCTCGTGTCGTTCGGCTCGGCTGACTAGAACGCTTTAGTCGCGATAACATTAGTCGCGATAAAAAGTGTGCTGAAACCTAAGCTCTTGAGTTTCGTTACCATGGCGAATGGTAATGAAAAAGCGCAGACGATCATCATCACTGTGGCGAACTTCGCTAATAAAATAAATAGCAGGCTCTTCAATAAAGCGGCGAAACTGAAGTTCCTGCCGCTGCCCCACACTATTTAATGCATAACCTTGAATCTGTGCTCGTAAGGCTGGTTTACCTTCCTGTTGCGTGTCGAGGACAGAGATATTGATTAAACCGCGCGCATTACTTCGGCGGATGTTATAGCGAGCGGCGATCTCTGGCTGCAGAAAGGTGCTAGGGAAAGCGATGTAATGTACTTCCCAATCTCCTAATGTGCTGAACTGTCCGCCTTGCGCTTGCTCTTGGTCCGCTGCTGCAGACCAAGAAAATAGGGCAAGCACAGCCAATGCAAGCAACCATAAAATGGGCGTAAAGTAACAGGCCTTACTTTGCACCTTTGCCAAATACTTCAGCATGGTTAGCCTCCTAGCGAAATCCGCAAGAACTGGACAATAATGATCAGCACTAGTACTGAAAGGTCGAGGCCACCAATCGGTGGAATAATTCGACGAATTGGCGAGAGCATCGGTTCTGTGAGCTGCGCCATGACAAATTCCATCGGGTGACGGCCTTGGCTAAACCAACTTAATATGGCTCGAATTAACAGAATCCAGAACATTAAGTTTAAAGTTGTGATCACCGCGGCTTGAATTGACGCGATAAATAACTCGAGCACAGAGAACGGAAAACCATTCAGTCGCATGTACATAATCAAATAGATTTTTAATGCGGACAACGCGAGTACTAAGAAAGCTGCTGCAATATCAAAACGACCAATAGTCGGAAAGACTTTCCGCAAAGGGTCAAGGATTGGGCGCGTGACTTTAACAATAAATTGCGACACCGGGTTAAAATAATCCACCCGAGCGAGCTGCATCCAGAGGCGTAGAATGACCACCATAATGTACAAATTAAACAGTGTATCGATTAAAAATAATGCACCGTTGCTCATATTGATTTCCTTCAATGTGCTCGAAAGCGATAATCGAAAAGTGTGTGCTGATAAACGCTCAGCTAAATAATTTAGAGTCCTGTAGCATTGACTCACTTGTGGCTAGAACAATTTAGCCATTTCTTGGTTGCGTGCAACCGCTGCGCCTACCGCACGTTTAGAAATCTCGCCAAGCTCGGCTTGTTGATAAGCTTCAATTCCTTTGGCGGTTGAACCACCTTTGCTCGTGACCTGTTTGCGTAAGTCGATAAAACTTAGTTCACTTTCACAGGCCATTTTTGCAGCGCCCAATGCAGTTTGTTGAACCATCAGTCGTGCTTGCTCAGGGTCAAAGCCAAACTCTTCAGCTGCGCGTTGCAAACCATGCATAAATTCGAAGAAGTAGGCCGGACCACTGCCAGCAACAGCACCGAGTACATCAATTCCGTCTTCGTCTTCCAACCAGATGGTTGTACCGACGAAGTTAAACACTTGAGTGACAAATTCGCGCTCGTCGGCAGTGACTGAGTCATCAGCGACTAGTCCTGACAAACCAGCACCAACCAGTGATGGCGTATTGGGCATGACGCGAACGACACGGATGTTGTCACCGAGGAACTCGTAGTAGCTAGCGAACCGCAAACCGGCAGCAATGGTAACAATTAATTTGTCAGCTAAACCGGGTACGTTTGCTTGTAAGTCCTCACAGACTTCCCGCATTAATTGTGGCTTCACAGACAGGACAATGACATCCGCTTGGCGCGCAATTTCGTGGTTATCTTGTGACGTTGTTAAGCCGTATTTTTCTTCAAGCAAGTCTAATTTTGGCCGACTCGGATTACTGACTAACACCGCATCGGCGGGAAATCCGCCTTTGATCATGCCGCCAATAATGCTTTGAGGCATATTTCCAGCACCAATGAAACCTATCTTACGAACCTGATTTGGCATCCTAAAATATTCCTTATGTAGGCGAA
>JAMCWV010000074.1:25679-33295 GCA_023481025.1 Gammaproteobacteria bacterium | reverse complement strand
CCGAAACCAACACCATGGGGTTAAATAACTGATAGGGCACGTCTTCAGCGCGCAAAGCCAGCTCGATATCACCACTCTCTGCTGTCCAGCGGCCATCAGCACAAAGCTGCGACTCGCGAGTACTGATAATGAGACAGAAATCACCAAGCTGAGCCTGTTGTGGTGACACCAGCAATGTTGCCGGGTTACTCAAATTCCACCTGCCAATGTCAGGGTAGCGCAATTGCATGCGGTGTAGCTCACCTTGCCATGCTTGCTGTTCGAGGTCCCAGTTGCCGCGTAATGCGAGTCTGGCTTGCAGGTCTCCATAATCGATGTCAGCTTCAACGGTGTGCTGTTCGTTTTCGCGCATACGTACATCGATGCTTTCAACCAGCTGATCGTTTACCTGCAAATGCCGAACTCTGATATCGCCCACAGGTAGATTCGCCAGAGTGCCGTCGATCTCAACGTTTATGACAGACTCCTCAAGCTGGTAATCTTCCCAGCGAAAATCGTTAACGTTGAGCTCAAGTTGTAATCGAGGTTGCGCCTGGGAACCTACCACCTGCCCCCGTGATTGAATACGACCTTCGCCGCTGGGTAATAAGTTTGCCAGATTCGGGACATCAACCAACCAGGTCAAGTCTAAGGTGTCTGGGCTGTAGTGACCGTCAGCCTGGATGCTTGCGTCGCCCCAGACAATATCGATGCTATCTGCAGTGAAGGTGTCACCCTGCACTCTGAGTTCACCCTGCCCAGCAATACTGTGTTCGAAAATATTGCCGCTCAGCTGACCGATATTGACGTACAGTTCAAGAATTTCATCGAGCTGGCCTGTGGTCAGCAACTCAAGAGCAAGTTCACCCTGTAAGTTCTCATTCAGGTCCGCGAGGTTGACCTCACTCAGCTGAACCGCCAAATCCCAGCTTAAATAAGGCTGCCACAGCAGGCTGCCGCTAATCTCTGCCTGGCCTTGTGGAATATCGAGGGAGAGGGTTAAATCTTGCGCACCGGTCTCATCACCCGTCGCGCGCAATGAAAACTCGCTGACGGTAAAGCCGAGGATGTCTGCGTAGCCGCGGATATCAACATCAAGAATATCGCCAAATGCGGCAGTCCCTTCGATTTCCACATAGGCAGGGCGGTCTTCAAAATTGGCTTCTAACTCATGGATGACTAGCTGCATATCCTGCCATGCCAGGTGCCCGCTCAGATCAACCAGGCCATGTTCAACCGTTTCAATATCACCATCCAGCATTACCTCGAAGGTTTCTAACGATCCCTCACTCTGAATAGCCACGGATAAGGCTCTGACCTGTTCATACAGGGCGTCATGGCGGACTGCGTCAAGCTGTAAACCTGCCTGCCAGGTCAACGCATCAATCCGTAACAGATCGTCCACTCGCGCCGTTAGCTCGGCATCAGCGAGGCCTTCGCTCACTACTTTGATATTGAGAGTATCTAAGTCCCCGTCAAGGTCGGCCTGAAGGTTCAGCTGATGAAGGTCCGGTAGTGACAGTGAGCTTTGCACGGAAAGATTCAACGGATAATTAGCTCGGGTTTCGATTACACCACTTGCGGTCACTTCGCCTTCTTCTATCCGTACTAAAAGGTGTTCAATATATTGCTCATAACCGCGGCTTTCAGCGACAAGTTCGATGCGTTCGATATGCTGTGTAAAGGTGCCAATCTGCAGGTTAATATTGTTGAGGTGAACCCGATCAATCAGCACATCTACCGGCAAGTTTACATCCGCTAGCTGGAATTCGGCTTGCTGATCGTCTTCGTCCTCAACGGCCGAGGGCTCGAAGTTTACTACCATGGAGGCGAATTCGAGGTTTTTAACGTGAAGTGTGTTCGCTAGCAATTGCCGTGGTCGCCAATCAACAAGCAGTTGCTCGATTTCGAGACTCAGGGTCTGGTCTGTATACGTCACTCGCTGAAGCGCTAGTTCGCGCATTAAGCTGCCATGCTGATGCTCAACCACCAGTTCGCCAGGCGCGAATCGCTCAGCCAGATTCAGGGTGACGCGGGTGCCGCGCTCAGTGCTTACAAGCAACCCAATAAAGATTATCAGCGACAATAAAAATACCAGGACACCAGCCAAAAGGATACCCGTGGTTCGTCCTGCGCTGCGCCAGTTTATACTCATAAGTCAGGCCCCAAGGTTAAGTGCAGACGAACATTATCGCCTTCTGGTCCGAACCCATGTGCGAGGTCAATACGGATAGGGCCGACCGGGCTTTGCCAGCGAACACCGAAACCAACACCATGGCGAGTTGCTGAAGTGATGTCATCAAATGCGTTACCAGCGTCCCAAAAGGTAGCGACCCGCCAGTTTGGACGGAATTCATAGTCGACCTCGGCGCTTCCCACCATAATATGGCGGCCGCCTAACATGATGCCTTCTTCATTGCGTGGTCCGACTGTGCGGTATCCATAACCGCGGATACTGTTGTCACCACCAGCGTAGAATCTTAATGAGGTAGGGATGCGTTCAAAATCGCTGGCGACTGTCGTACCAAGTTCAGCGCGGGTCAGCATTCGGAACCGCTCAGCGAATGGCCATACATACTTGCCCGACACATTGACCTGGGCAAAGTCAGTACTCGAAAGAATGTCCTCGGACGCGCCGCGTATCGTTAGGGTGGTGCGGTAGCCTTCACGAACATTCAGGCGGTTCGGGGTGTGTACTCTGTCCCATTGAACACTAGGAATTAAAAATTGGGTATCACGACGTTCGCCACCAAAGGTGTCGCGTTCGTCTTGCCAATCCAACGCAACGGTACGCTGGGTGCGCTCTAACTGATGTTGCCAGCTAACCCCTAAATTAAGCAACTCGGATCGGGTTGTACTGGTATCTTCATCGCGCCAGGCAGCGCGCAATACATATTGATCGGTTTGTGGTTGAGCACCGGGAATAATATAGTTTGTGCCGACAGCTGAGATTTGTTCTGAAAATTGAAACTGAGCATTAAAGCGGTGGCCGCGGGTATTCACCCATCGGCGATTCTGCTCAAAAATAACCCGGGCACCCGTATCAGTTCCGTAACCGATACCTGCTCGGTAATGTGTCCGCTTGTTAGGCTCAACAGAGATCGAAACCGGAACGATTGCATCATCGTCCGCTTCGCCCCAAATCGGCTGAATTTGTACGCGACTAAAGTAATTACTGTCTGACAGCGCCATCTGCAGCTCCACCAATTCATCAGAGGAAATGTAATCGCCCTCTTCAAATTGTACAAAACGCTGCAGAATGTCATCGTCGAGCTGCGACTCACTAAATATAACGCGGCCGAACCGATGGCGTTGGCCGGAATCAAAGTCGAGGAATATATCCGCGGCATAATCTTCTAAATCAATGCGTAACACACTACTTTCAAAACGACCGTTTCGATAACCTCGATCCGCCGCAAGGCTGCGAATACGGCTTTTAGCATTCTCGTAGTTGCGGTGGTGTAGGTTCTGCCCGGGCTGGATATTCAGGTCCTGGATTAAACGGCGAAAGGCGTCATCGCCCTCTGCATCGCCACGAATCTGGACGTCGACCTCGCGAATTTGCATCGTGGCACCAGGGTCGATGCGATAGGTTAGTCGCCATTCACCATTTAAGCGTTCAAACTCGGTATCAACACTGGCTTGATAGTGGCCTGAAGGGGCAAGCGCACGCAATATCTCTTGCTCTGCCCGCCGGTGCAGATAACGCACGCGTGCGGGCCCAGGGGAAGGCTGTTGGTGATATGCATAAATTGACAAGCGATTACGAACGTTGGTTAATTGCTGCCCGCTGATACCTTCAATCCTGATGGTTAGTTGAGGACGCTCTTCGTCACTATCATCCTGGTCAAGCGCTACAACGACCCCAGAAAACAACCATAGGGCAGCGCTTAACAGCAGCCAATTGCGCATATTACACCTTTTTAGTTACGGCTGAGCCGCTTCGCGATAGGCATCCAGAGCTGGCTGGCTTTGCCCGGACGCCAGATAGGCATCACCGAGTAAACGATAACGGTCCGCTGACGGTTGAATCTGAATAGCATGGCGCAGCGCTCGTTGAGCAAGGTCCTGGTCCCCTTGTTGGAGAGCGACACTGCCAAGCAGTGTTAGTGCGTCCGCATCATTCGGTGCTTGTTTTACATGACCTTGAATGAACTCGCTCAATTCCCCTTGCTGTTGCCAGTTTAGTGTACTTGAGGGGTGGATCAAGTGAGAAGCAGACAGCGAATTTTTACGTAATCCTTGCAGAATCACCTTCTCAGACGCACCGTAGTGGCCAGACTGCTGCAGCGCACTTGCGTATGCTACACGCGGCACTGCGCGTAGTCGCTCTTTTTTCGGTAGATCTTGCCAACTACGATGGAGCTTTTCAATGCTTGGCGAGGCAGCCGCAAAATAGGCCTCATACACAAATACCCGGTATTGATGTAGTCGTTCAGCATCAACCAACTCATGTTTATCGAGTAACGGTAACAATTCAAATAACGGCTGCCACTGCTGGTACTGGTAAAAAATTTCAGCCGCAATACGTTTTACCCCGATATGGTCCGGGTATTGTTGTAGCAGGTTCTTCGCGTTGGTGACTGCGGTAGCGGGTGCAGCGCGCTTCGCATGGTGCAGTTGCAGCGCGAGGCTCTGCTCGTCGCGTTCCGCAGCTGCC
This sequence comes from Gammaproteobacteria bacterium, assembly GCA_023481025.1. Next base: position 28,656 of record JAMCWV010000074.1, on the reverse strand, counting down.
TTTTGTAACAAGCTTTGTTTCGCAACAACATCGCCGTGCTGCTCTGCGGCAAGCGCTGCGATTAGATAAGCCTGTTCCTTGTCCGTTGTATAATGGGCGGCATCCTCGGCGTCACGCTGGGCTTGCTCATAATTAGCCGTCAGCAAATGATTACATGCATTGTTCATAAGCTGGCGGGCCTTCCTGGCTTTGCGTCGGCGAGACCAGCGCATGCTCATGCGGGTGCCACCACTAATTTTACGAACCAGCCACTCAATTAACCAAAGCAGGAAAATCACCAGTAGAATACTCAGTGCCAGCACCACTAGACTAGTTTCCAGGGTGTAACCCGCGATAGCGATGAGCACGTAACCGGTTTGCCCCGAAAGCAGGGGGCCGACAATAAAACCAGCAACAATAATGAGCAGCAGAATCAGTGCTTTAGCCACTAGTTAGCTCCCTGTAGTAATTCATCCACCGCATCGCGCAACATTGCTTCAGACAATAGACGCGTTGGGTAGCTGGGGTCTAAATCGTATTCGCTTAAGGCCTCAAGCTCTTGTAAGGTACGCTGCACGGCCTGATTGTCGGTATCGAAATATGCTTCAATCCATTCGGCTGATTGCAGCAACGATTCACGGTAACTGACGGTTTGACGTTGCATCAGCGCTTGCTGAGCGAGTTGCAACTGGAGCTCGAGCTGACTGATTAATAAAGTCATCAGTGAAGGACGCCCAGGCTTTTGATAAATTAGCCCGCCATTCGGAAAAGTCACTGCTAATCTCTTCATCAACCGGCTCACCGTCGACACCATACTCTTGTTCAAGTAATGGCAGGTTGCGGATTTGCCGGCGCTGGGTACTGATACGCATGGCTAATGCATCCAGGTCCTGATCTTCGGTACCTTCTAACAACTCAATGTCATTGCGTAGCTGTTGGCGAATGGGAAGGAGGTGACTGCGGTCTGCCTCTGCCAATAGCCGCTCTGCGCGCTCAAGTAACTGGATTGCACTACGTCGATCGTAGTCAAGCCAGAGCTTGCGGCCTGCTGCAAGTACGAGGTCGCGGGCCTCGACCAGATAGAGATCTTCGGAAACGCGTAAATTGGCAGTATCAACCTCGGATTTAAGACGCTCGAGATCGGCAGTCTGTTGCTCAAAGGCCTCACGCATTGCCTGTCTTTCTTCATCCGCAGCTTCCCGGTCTTGCCGAGCCTGACGTGATCGCTCTTCTTGCAACTGACTAAGTCGCTGATTAAGCTGACTTTCCAGGCTTTCCATCACATCGCCCTCAAGGGCTTGCTGGGAACGGTTGGACTGCTCAATACGCTGATTAAGTTCAGCAAACTGAGCGTTGGTTTGTTGGCGGAAATCTTCTTGTTGTGCCCACACCCAATAACCACCGGCGCCAAGAATCAAAACACAGAGCAGCAGGATAAAAGTCAGGAATGTTGTAAATGGAGAACGTTTAGATGAACTGGTCATGGTCTTCTTCTCTGCTTGCGGTGGGGTAGAGGGTTGCTCGTTTGGCGTCGACTGTTCGGGGATAGCAGCACTTTTATCCTGCTCATTCGACGCACCTGGTTGCTGTGTTGATGTCTCTGCTTGTGTCGCAGCAGATTGACTGGGCTCCAGTTGCTTGATGGTATGCAATAAGGCTTGATGAGTCGCATTCTGGGCAATATGGATATTGCTTTCCGCGATATCGTGACCAGCCAGAATGCTTTGTAAACGTTCACTGGATACCACCCAATCACATTGCTCCAGCCACTGGGTTGCGCCGGGAATGTCTTTCAACCCTTCGAAGAAGAGCGTTATCTGCTGTTCACTGGTCACCACAATAACCTGAACTTGTTCAGTCCAGTCGCTCAACGGACCATGCAAATCAGGGTGTAAGGGCTGACGCTGGTAAACCTCGAGGATTTCCAGTTCGGCACCGCGCTCACGCAAAGTGTCTGCAATCAGGGGCCGCCCGCACCCTCCCGTAATCAACAACCAGCGCTGATTATCAAGTTGTTGCAGCGGATGCAGTTGTAATAGCGCTTCTGCAGTATGTTGAGGCGCCGGGTAGGTTGCTGCCTGGCCGCAAAGCGGCACTAACCGCTCAGCAGTCCCGCTGCCGACGCAATAATATGCGGCTGCAGGCCATGACTGCTGTTTTGCTTTTAGCTGTTCATCAAAATAGGTTGCGGCTGCAGGGCTCACTACCACGACACCGTCAAATGTTTGTGCCAGGCGCTGCCAGTCGTTATCACTTAAAGTGACCGACTGCGTTTCAATCACCGCCTGGCGAAACACCCGCATGTCTTGCTCAGCAAGCGCCTGCTCAAGGTGATTCGCCTGGTCGTGCGGTCGAATGAGTAAAACGCCTGTGCGCATATTATGCTCCGTCGTTGGCTTGTGCGTAGACAGCGGCAAGGATATCGCCGGCACCACGGCTTAGCAGGTCTTCAGCGAGGGCGGTGCCAATCGCTTCAGGATCATTCACCGAGCCGCTGCGCTCGCCACGAACAATCGTGCTGCCGTCGATACTGCCGACAAGTCCACGTAAAAATATAGTGTCGTCATTCAATTGTGCAAACGCCCCAATCGGGACCTGACAGCCGCCTTCTAAACGCCGGTTCATGGCTCGCTCGGCAAGCACACATGCGCGTGTTTGCAGGTGCTCCAAAGGCTTTAAAAGCGCCTTAATGCGATCATCGTCACTACGGCACTCGATTCCTAGAGCCCCTTGACCATTTGCAGGTAACGACTGCTCAGCTGGCAGCCGCAGGCGAATCCGGTCTTCAAGCTCAAGACGGACTAACCCAGAGGTCGCTAAAATGATTGCGCCAAACTCGCCGTCATCCAGTTTGCGTAAACGGGTTTGCACGTTGCCGCGCAAATCCTTAATTTTAAGGTGAGGAAAACGCTCCGCAATCTGGCAACGACGTCGCAAGCTGCAGGTCCCCACGATGGCCCCGTCTGGCATATCTTCAAGGCTGGCATACTGATTAGAC
>JAMCWV010000074.1:4947-25669 GCA_023481025.1 Gammaproteobacteria bacterium | reverse complement strand
TCGTGAACCTGTTGATGATATTGGTGACCAATATACCCATAGTGGCAACGATTTTGATCGTCTGACATTCTTTACCCATATCATCAATCACGACGTCGCAAGCTGCAGGTCCCCACGATGGCCCCGTCTGGCATATCTTCAAGGCTGGCATACTGATTAGACACAAAGGCATCGCTAGGGTCTTCACGCTCACAGATGGTGTAAAGCTCAAGACCTGGCGGAAACTCCACCGGTAAATCTTTCATCGAGTGAACCGCTAAATCAGCACGACCTTCGATCATCGCGACTTCGAGCTCCTTCACAAATAACCCTTTCCCACCAATTTTGGCAAGAGGGGTGTCGAGGATCACGTCACCGCGGGTACTCATCGGGAGCAGCTCTACCAGCAATCCAGGATGAAGCGCTTCTAAGCGCGCTTTGATGTGCTCGGCTTGCCACAGTGCTAACGCACTTTTACGCGTGGCAATGGTAATGGTTTCGGGTTTGCTCATGAAATAACTCTACTGCCTGAAAAGTGAAGCAGCGCTTAACGCTGCACAACAAAATGGTGAACGACCAGCTCTTCGTCACGGTCGTTAATAACGCGAACCGTCCATTCGCCGGTCGCCATGCGGCCTATTTGACGGCTTGAATATGTACGCCAGCTGTTGCTGCCAACAGCAAGGCTTATCTCGGCATCCAGCTCATCGCCATGGTACCAACGGTGGGCGATGCCGCGGCCGTCGTGATTGATGATATGGGTAAAGAATGTCAGACGATCAAAATCGTTGCCACTATGGGTATATTGGTCACCAATATCATCAACAGGTTCACGATTTTCCACTGAGGTGGTCAGTATCGCACGCTCAATATAGTTTTCATCAAGCTGTTGACGCTGGTCTGATTGGTTTGCATAACTACTAAATGCACAAAGCCAGATAAGTGGCAGGCCAAGTACGACAAGTTTCTTAAGTAACATGTGAAGTCCTTATGTAGAGTTGCGGCCCCGTGGTGACAAAAGTACCTATGAATGCGATTATAGGTCTTTTACGACTTTAAGTGTAACGTGAGCCATGACAAAACGCATCATCAAGCTGGCAAGTGGACTGATAGCGCTGCTCCTAATCAGCGCCTGCGGCCAGAAAGGGCCGTTATATATGCCACCAGAGCGGGAAACTACCGACGCGGAAGAACAGCGCCGGGAATCGCCAACTGAGCTGCCTCAGCTCACACACCTGAATGATAGATAAAGCCTGCGTTTTAGCAGGATAAGTTAGAGACAATGACTGAATTTAGCTATATAGATACGCAGTTGCATGCAGAATCATGCAGTATTCCGGACTTAGCAGAGCGTCACGGCACGCCGCTTTACGTGTATTCGCGTGCAGCCATTGAAGCGAACTGGCGGGCTTTCAATCAATACCTTCCCACCCCCCACCGCGCCTGTTACGCCGTTAAAGCCAACGGTAACCTTGCGGTGCTGCAAGTACTGGCAAGGCTAGGTGCCGCTTTTGATGTCGTCTCCGGTGGTGAAATTGCGCGAGTCTTGCGCGCAGGTGGGCGAGCTGAGCACATTGTATTTTCCGGCGTGGCGAAATCACATGAAGAAATCGCTTATGCACTGCAAGTGGGTATTTTGCAGTTTAACGTAGAGTCTGTTGCAGAGCTTGAGCGGATCAGTCAGGTTGCTAGTGCTGCCAGCCAGGTTGCACGCATTTCGTTGCGAGTGAACCCTGATGTGGACGCAAAAACCCATCCCTATATTGCGACAGGCCTGGAAGCCAATAAATTTGGCATCCCTATGCGCGACGCGGTGGCTGCGTTTCGCCTGGCGAGCCAGTTGCCAGGTCTTGAGGTCATCGGGGTGGATTGTCATATCGGCTCACAGCTAACCGAGCTTTCCCCATTTCTTGATGCCATGGATCGCATGCTGGCGCTGGTAGATGAGCTGAACGACGCAGGTATTGAAATTACCCACCTCGATATGGGAGGCGGTCTTGGGGTGAGCTATGCAGACGAAACGCCGCCGAAAGTGACCGACTATATAAAAGCCATGCTAGCGAAGCTGGATGATTATCCGCAGCTGGCGCTCTATCTTGAGCCTGGCCGCGCTATCGTCGCCAATGCTGGTATCTTAGTTACTCGGGTCGAATACTTTAAACCCAGTGAGAAGAAAGACTTTGTGATCGTTGATGCGGGCATGAACGATATGTTGCGGCCATCGTTGTACCAGGCGTTTCACCGTATTGAAAACGTTAACCAGAACCATCATACGTCGACGACTGGTAAACCTTGTGACGTTGTCGGGCCGGTGTGTGAAACCGGAGACTTCCTTGGCCAGGACCGTCAGCTTCAGGCCGCAGAGGGAGACCTGCTCGCAGTATTTGGCGCTGGTGCATATGGTTTTGCGATGAGCTCGAACTACAATACTCGGGTACGCCCCGCTGAAGTGATGGTGGACGGTGAGCAAGATTATCTGGTGCGTGCACGGGAAAATTTGGATGACCTTTGGCAGCATGAACGTTTACTGGAGCACGAATGTTAATTCACTTCTCGAAAATGCATGGCCTGGGTAATGATTTCATGGTGATTGATAATGTCACTCAGAATATTTTTTTGAACAATGACCAAATTGCCAGCCTGGCTGACCGGCATCGAGGGGTGGGCTTTGATCAGTTGCTCATCGTCGAACCGCCCTATGACCCGGACGTCGACTTTCATTATCGGATATTCAATGCCGATGGTTCGGAAGTGCAGCAGTGCGGCAATGGCGCACGTTGTTTTGGGCGCTTCATTCGGCACAAAGGGCTGTCTAATAAAAGTCGGTTTAAGGTCAGCACGAAGAAAGGTGTGCTTGAGATTACTCTGCTTGGCGATACCCAGGTGCAGGTTGACATGGGGCAGCCCATTTTTGAGCCTCAACAGATTCCGTTTCGTGCTAATAAGACCGAAGTCACCTACATTCTGCGAGCAGCGGAGCAGACTTTCCTGTGTGGCGTGTTAAGCATGGGCAATCCGCACTGCGTGATCCTGGTAGATGACGTAGACACCGCGCCTGTTGCCGAAGTGGGCGCATTGCTGACCCAGCACGAGCGTTTTGCTGAGGGTGCAAACATTAGCTTTCTACAAATCATCAGCCGCAGTGAGGCGCGCCTGCGGGTATTCGAGCGCGGTGTCGGTGAGACGCAGGCATGTGGCAGCGGCGCGTGCGCAGCGGCAGTATGGGCTATGATGCAAGACAAGCTTGCTGCCGAAGCGATGATTCAACTTCCTGGTGGCACCTTACAAATCGCCTGGCAAGAAGGTCAGAGTGTCATGATGACTGGCGGCGCGACCCACGTTTATGATGGACAAATGGTATTATGAGAGATTTAGGTGAGCGTTTAGACAACAATTTAATGCGCTTGGATGACCAGGCAATCGCTGAATACTTGCAGGAAAATCCTGACTTTTTTGAACGGCACCCTGCTCTGTTGAGTCAGATGAGTATCCGCCACGAAGCCCAGGGCTCGATTTCGCTGATTGAACGGCAGCAGAAAATTCTCCGCGAGCAGATAGGCGTACTGCAGGAAGAAATCACCACCTTGATGGCAAACGCGCGGCGCAATGAACGAATTTTTCATGGCTACAGCGAACTCTATATGAAGCTGCTGCGCTGCAAATCAATAGAAGAAGTTGAAGCCGCGCTGCAGCAGTGTTTTTTAGCAGAGCTTAACCTGGCTCAGCTCAGCCTTAAATTGTTTGCGCCCCTGTCAGGGCATGCTGCTCGTCTCCAGTTCAGCGCCGACACCCATAAGCAGTTACTGAGTAAACGGTTTACCAACGATCCCGTGTATCTCGGGCGCTTGACCCAAGACGAGCATCGTTTGCTCTTCGCAGACTCAGTTGCCGCAGAGCATATTGAGTCGGTGGCATTGCTATTGCTGGGTGGCGACGAAAAACTGGGTATTCTGGCATTGGGCAGCCATGACCCATCGCACTTTGAACCCAGTATGGACTACCTGCTGATCAGTCAGTTGCAGGCTTTACTCAGTAGCATTCTGCCCGATTTGGCTGAGTGAGCAGATAACCGAAGAGTGTAGCCAATGAGTCTTCCCCAGGCACTGACCCAACCAATCGATGAATTTATTGATTACCTGCGTGGTGCCCGTGGATACTCGGTGCATACCTGCAGTGGCTATCAGCGCCAGCTCGGAGTCATTACAGAAGCCCTGCACCAGCAAAGCTTCAAGGACTGGTCTACCCTTGCCCCTCGCGCGATTGAGTCGATGGTGATTAGCTGGCGCCGTCAGGACATTGGTATTGCGACTATTCAGCAACGTTTAGCGGCGCTGCGTAGCCTATGTGACTTTTTAATCAGTAAAGGCGTCCTCAGCAGTAATCCGGCCCGTTCGGTACGCGCGCCTAAAGCCGGTAAACGGCTACCAAAGAATATGGACGTAGACGGTGTCGCTCACCTGCTTGATGAGACCCCAAGCGATCCCTTAGGGATTAGAGACCGGGCAATGTTCGAGCTGATCTACAGTTGCGGCCTGCGCGTATCAGAACTGGTTAGCGTTGATCTTGCAGATTTGAATTCGCAGCGCGAGCTGCGAGTCACCGGTAAGGGTAATAAAACCCGTATCGTACCCTACGGGCGCGAAGCCGATAAATGGTTACAGGCGTGGGTGAAAGTGCGTGGGGAGCTGTTAAGTGCAACCGGACAGCGGGGTAACCGAGCGCTGTTTCTCGGGCAGCGCGGGACTCGCCTGACCACGCGTTCAGTTCAGTTACGTTTGCGCCAGTGGGCGCAGCAGCGGGGCATCGCAGACCATGTGCACCCACATAAGCTGCGCCATAGCTTCGCTTCACATATGCTCGAATCCAGTGGTGATTTGCGCGCAGTGCAGGAACTACTGGGGCATGCGAACCTGAGCACGACTCAGGTGTACACCCACCTTGATTTTCAGCACTTAGCCAGTGTGTATGACAACGCCCACCCGCGCGCACGGAAAAAATCTTAAAGTCAGTACACTCACAGGTAGCAGTATGATCCAGTTTCATCGCCGTTTACGACCCGTTAAAATCATCAGTTTCGATCTCGATGACACCCTTTATGACAACGAGCCAGTGATGCTGCGGGCAGAGCAGGCATTGCTTGCACACTTACACACCGAACACCCACAAACCCAGCGCTTACAGCTTAATGACTGGCGGTCACTGAGAGATCGACTGGCCGCCAGCGACTCCACACTGGCAAGCAATATGACCGCGTTACGCCTGGCAACCCTAAGTGAAGGGCTGGTGCAAAGCGGTGTTGCAAAATCCGCAGCCACTGCAGCAAGTGAGCAGGCGATGGCGCACTTTCTAAGTCATCGCAATGATGTGGATATCGCCGCAGAGGTACATCAGCTGCTCGCGGCATTAGCTGGACGCTTTCCATTGTTAGCGATTTCCAATGGTAATGCAGACATTCAAAAGCTTGGGCTACAGGATTACTTTACCCAAGCGTGGCAGCCGAGCCCCACGCTGCGCGGTAAACCGACCACTGACATGTTCGAGGCTGCGCGCCAGGACCTTGGTTTTGCGCCTGCTGAATTACTCCATATTGGAGATCACCCAGTCAGTGATGTCCAGGGTGCAGCGCGATTTGGCGCGCAGAGCGTGTGGCTCAATGAGTCCGGGCTGCATAGCAAGCAGTTGACCTGGTTACCTACGGTTACGATTACCCACTTACCAGCGTTGCAACAGGTACTCGATGGCCATTAAGCCAGGCATGCTGGTTGCATATACAGTATATGGCGCTTAGACTATGCAAACAGGCTATATAGCGAACTGATTAGTGACTTGGGGCAGGTTGTGGACGTATCTTATTTACTCGATGGTTTAAACGATAAACAGCGCCAGGCAGTGAGCGCTGAAGAGCAGGACATGCTAGTGCTGGCCGGGGCTGGTAGTGGTAAGACCCGAGTATTGGTGCATCGTATCGCCTGGTTGATTCAGGTGATGAACCACTCGCCACTGTCGGTGATGGCTGTGACCTTCACCAATAAAGCCGCGGCCGAAATGCGAGGGCGTATTGAAGCTTTAATGGGTCGTGATGTCCGGCAGATGTGGATTGGCACTTTCCATGGCCTTGCTCATCGCCTCCTGCGCGCGCACTATAAAGACGCAGGCTTGCCACAAAATTTCCAAATCCTCGACAGTGATGATCAGCTGCGGCTGGTCAAGCGCACCATTCGCGCCCTCAATATAGATGAGAAACAATGGCCGGCAAAGCAGGCCCAGTGGTATATCAACGGTAAGAAAGATGAGGGCCTGCGCGCCCACCATATCGATGCCTATGATGTTGCTGAACAGACCCACAAACAAATTTATCAGACCTACCAGGAGTCCTGCGATCGCTCTGGCTTAGTCGACTTTGCTGAACTGTTGCTGCGGGCGCATGAGCTGCTGCGAGACAATCAGTACGTACGAGAGCATTATCAACGTCGCTTCCGCCATATTCTGGTAGACGAATTCCAGGACACGAACGCAATTCAGTACGCATGGGTGCGTTTGCTCGCTGGTAAAGATAACCGGGTAACGATTGTGGGTGATGACGACCAGTCCATCTACGGCTGGCGCGGCGCACAGGTTGAAAACCTGCAGCATTTTTTACGTGACTTCAAAGGCGCAGAAACCATTCGGCTGGAGCAGAATTATCGTTCCACCAGTACCATTTTGAATGCGTCTAACCAGGTCATCGCTAATAACAGCGACCGTTTAGGTAAAGATTTATGGACCGACGGCGCTGCTGGTGATCAGATTAAAGTGTATTCGGCGTTTAACGAGCAGGACGAAGCCCGCTATGTGGTAGGCAGTATTCAGCAGTGGCTTGAGCAAGGCAATGCCTTACAGGACGTCGCGATTCTGTATCGCTCAAATGCGCAGTCGCGGGTGCTGGAAGAGACGCTGCTATATGCCAATATCGCCTATCGCATTTATGGTGGTTTACGTTTCTTCGATCGCCAGGAAATTAAAGACGCGCTGGCGTACTTGCGACTGATTAGTAACCGGATTGATGATGCTGCCTTTGAACGGGTGATTAACACGCCAAGCCGCGGCATTGGTGATCGCACTCTGGGCCTGATTCGGGAAGCGGCAAAAGATCAGCAACTACCGATGTGGGAGGCTGCGCGCTTCCTGGTGCGCGAAAACCGTCTGACCGGGCGGGCAAAGAATGCGGTAGCGAGCTTTGTAGAGTTGATCAATCAACTGGAAGACGAATGCACAGATCTCTCGTTGTCTAAGCAAACGGATATTGCGATTAAACGCAGCGGCTTGATGGCGATGTATAAATCGGAAAAGAGCGAGAAAGCGGAGACCCGGGTGGAAAACCTCGGCGAACTGGTGAGTGCGACCGAGAGCTTTATGCCTAGCGGGGAAGAGGATATGCCGCCGCTGGCCGAATTCCTCGCCCATGCCGCGCTTGAAGCCGGCGAAGAGCAGGCCGATGAACATCAGGACGCGGTGCAGTTGATGACACTACACAGTGCCAAGGGGCTCGAGTTCCCATTAGTGTTTATGGTTGGTGTGGAAGAAGGGCTATTTCCTTCCCAGCAATCTATGGGTGAACCTGGCCGTCTTGAAGAGGAGCGTCGGCTTTGTTACGTCGGGATGACCCGGGCGAAGCAGCAGTTGGTCATTACCTATGCAGAAAGCCGACGTTTGTACGGGCAGGAGCAGTTCCACCGCAAGAGCCGATTTATTGGTGAAATGCCTCCAGAGGCATTGGACGAAGTGCGTATGCAAACCAAAGTGACGCAACCAGCTGCGACACGAGGTCGGTTTCATTCAGGGGCAAGCCATGAAACCTTTGAGCAAACAGGTTATCAGTTGGGGCAGCGGGTGTTGCATGCCAGCTTTGGTGAGGGAACGGTGCTTAATTACGAAGGCAGCGGCCCACAAAGCCGGATTCAAATCAATTTCGACGAGCGCGGCAGTAAATGGCTGGTGGTCGCCTACGCGAAATTGACACCGATTGCGTCGTAGGTCAGACGCCGCCTGACCTACCAATAAACCCGCAATGCCATTACCGGACCCGCGCCGCCTTCACCGCGTGGCGGTGGGTGCGGGCAGCGTCGAATGAATAGATAGCCAGCGCACTCCAGATAAACCCGAATGTAATCATCTTATCTACAGTGAGCGCCTCCCCATAAACGGCCACAGCCAGCACAAACATCAAACTCGGCGCCATGTATTGGAAAAATCCAAGGGTCGAGTAGCGGATACGCTGGGCAGCACCGGTAAAAAATAATAACGGGATGGTGGTAATCACCCCGGCCATCACTAGCAAAGTATTCAATTGCCAGCCATTTTCGAGCAGGTTGGTGGTATCACTTTGCGCGAAAAAGGTGAACCAGATCAGAATAAACGGCAGCAATAGCAGAATTTCAAGCCATAACCCGGTCAACGAGTCGAACGGCAATTTCTTACGCATCGCGCCGTAGATGGCAAACGAGCATGCCAGGGCAAGGGCCACCCAAGGCACCGAACCGAAGGTTACTATCTGAATGAGCACGCCGAGCAGGGCCATCCCTACCGCGACAATCTGTAAGCGGCGCAAACGCTCGGCAAAGAAGACCATGCCCAGCACCACATTCAATAAGGGGTTGATGTAATACCCCAGGCTCGCTTCAAGAATAAAGTCATTGGCCACCGACCATATAAACAACAGCCAGTTAAAGCCAATTAAACAGGCGGCGATGGCCAGTTTTGCCAGTAACGCAGGGTGTTTAAATGCCGCCACCACCCGCTGCATACGGCCGGTAGCGATAATCAGCACCAGGACCAGAATAAAGGCCCAGATGATGCGGTGAGCAAGCACTTCAAATGCGGGCACATGGGCTACTGCCTTGAAATAAATCGGCGCCAGCCCCCAAATCGTATAGGCGGCTATAGCAAAGAGCACGCCCTCTCGAGCACGCTTTTCTTGTTCCTGCACAAATTCATTGCTGCCAGTACTGGTTGTTGCTGCACTACTCTCTTTCAAAATTTACCCCACCATATATGTGCCGGTACCAAAGGCAATCAGCATGTTGTCCTGATTGTGTAATTCCATCCGCGCGACCGCTACTTTGTTACCTGAACGGATAATGTGAGCGGTAGTAATAAAGGTTTCACCGCGTCCGGGGCGCACATAATCGACGCGAAGATCGATAGTCCCACAGCGGCTGATTCGCTTGATGACTTCTTCTGGGGCGGTGTCATGGGGCATTTTCTCAACCACACTGGCAATGCCTACCAAGCCGCCACACATATCCAGCGCAGTGGCAGTGACGCCACCATGTAAAATCCCCTGGGGGGCGTTGCCAATCAGTTCAGGTTTCCAGCGAAACTGAACTTCCGAAATATCGGACGCGAAGCGTGTCACCTCAAGCCCGATAAGGCGATGAAAGGGAATTTGTTCGTTCATTAAGGTCGAAATTTGAGCAAGCAAGGGAGAAGTCGGCATTTGTAAATGGTTATTGAGGGTCGGGACGCATACAATAGGGGGCGAAGAAAATTCCGTCAACTGGTTATCCTGATGCAACAACCCTATGAGCACAATCTGGCCGTGTCTGCAGACACAATGACCCACGCACTTAGCGTGCTCAAACGCGTATTCGGTTATCAGGTCTTCCGCGATGGCCAGGAAGACGTTATCGATGCGGTACTACACGGGCGTGACGCGGTGGCGTTGATGCCTACCGGCGGCGGTAAGTCATTGTGTTACCAGTTACCGGCGCTCATTCTGCCTGGGTTGACCGTGGTGGTGTCGCCGCTGGTTTCCTTGATGGATGCCTAGGTGAGCGCGATGCAAGCCATGGGCGTGCCTGCAGGGGCCATTCACTCGGGTATGCAAGGCCATGAAGTGATGGAAGTGCTCAGAGCGTTGCAGGACGGTACCATTAAACTTCTGTATGTCGCACCAGAACGAATTCTCACGCCTGCCTTTGCTGAGCGCTTGCAAACCTTGCAGGTGTCACTGGTGGCGGTGGATGAAGCGCACTGTATCTCGCAGTGGGGCCATGACTTCAGGCCTGAATACGGTCGCCTTGGCGAGTTGCGTCAGCTATTACCCCAGGTACCGATTCTTGCACTCACCGCAACCGCCGACCACGTTACCCGTGACGATATTCTGCATCGCCTGGCGTTGCGCGACCCGATGGTGTTTCAAAGCTCATTTGACCGGCCGAATATTCGTTATCTGGTGCAGGAAAAATTTAAACCACTGAAACAGGTGGTGGAGTACGTCAAATCTCAGCGCGGCGTGTCAGGCATTATTTATTGTGGTAGTCGCAAGAAGACCGAAGAGCTGGCGCTTAAGCTAAGCATTGAAGGGGTCAAAGCATCCCCCTACCACGCCGGTCTTCCTCACGACGAAAAGCGTGCCACCTTGCATGGCTTTTTGCGCGACGACATTGACGTGGTGGTTGCTACCATTGCGTTTGGTATGGGCATCAACAAACCCAACGTGCGTTTTGTACTGCACTACGACATTCCACGCAGCGTTGAGGCCTATTATCAGGAAACCGGCCGGGCAGGGCGTGACGGCGTCGCCTCGGAAGCTGTAATGTTTTACGAACCCGGTGACGCCGCATGGATTTGGCGCTTGTTTGATGAGCAGCCGGATAGTGAGCGAATTCGTGTGGAGCGACAAAAGTTTCATGCGATGACCTCGTTTGCCGAGGCGCAAACGTGCCGCCGCCTGGTGCTGCTTAATTACTTTGGCGAATACCGTGAAAAGCCATGTGGTAACTGCGATCTTTGCCTGCAACCACCCAAGCAATACGACGGCACTGTGGACGCGCAAAAAGCATTAAGCTGTGTCTACCGTAGCGGCCAGCAGTATGGGGTCAATTACATTGTTGAGGTATTACGTGGCGCGCAGACGCAAAAGATTAAGCAGCAAAAGCATGACCAGTTAAGCACCTATGGCATTGGCAAAGAAGAGTCGGTCGAACATTGGGTCTCCGTCATTCGCCAGCTCATTCACCGTGGGCTGTTGATCCAGGATATTCGTCGTCATAGCGCGCTGCACCTGGCAGAAAACGCGCGACCGGTGTTGCGTGGCGAAGTAGCGCTGACGCTGGCCAAACCACGATTACAGGCTATCCAAACCAGTGCGAAGGTGGTGGACCGGGGCAATCACGACAAGGTCCTCTTTGGTCGCTTACGCAAGTTACGTAAACGCATTGCTGAACAGGCCGAAGTGCCGCCTTACGTGGTATTTGGCGATTCCTGTTTACAGGATATGGCCACCCGTTTACCCACTACACCCGCTGAATTTCTGCAGGTGTCAGGGGTTGGTCAGGTGAAGCTTGAGCGCTATGGTGAAGCCTTCCTCAATGAAATTTCTGACTACCTCGCTGCAGACGTCGAATAGCAACCCCCTTTCTAAATAAAAACTTTACCCCGTTCACTTAAACGACTTTTTACCCCAGCCCAAAACAAAAAGCCCGTCAGTTGCCTGACGGGCTTTTTACTATGTTGTGACTAAACGCTTATCTCAACCACATGGGGTGGATTAGAAGCGGTAGCGAACACCAATTTTCGCAGTCCAGGTAGAGGCACGTGCGTTGTAGTTAGTCACGTTGTCCATACCGTCGTCCCAGTTGTTGAACGGGCTGCCGTAAATGTATTGACCAGTTTCGCTGTCGATACCGATAGACGCTAACTGCATACCAGTGTCAGAGAAGCTGACGGTGTGGCGCTCGTTATCAACACCCATCAGGGCGAAGACGTTGCGGATATCAATGTACAACGAACCTTTATGGCCTTCCATGAAACCAGGGATTTCTTGCTCAAAGCGGAAATCAAGGTTGCTGTTCCAAGGGCCACGGCCACTTTCGTTACGTGGTACGTAACCACCTGCATAGCGAGCTAAACCAGCCTCATCGATGTAACGTGCCAGCTCTTCGTAGCTGAAGTTGTCAGCATAACGTACTGTCGTGTCATCCGGACCAGTTGGGATGTATGGCAGGTAGTTAGACGAGCTCCACAGGTTGTTAGCTGAACCGTCGCCAAAGCCGCGGAAGCGGAACGCATCATGTACGTGGCTGTATGGGCGGCCAGACGCACGGTCCCAGAACAGGGCGAAGTTCGAAGCGTAACCTTGAATGAACTCTTTACGGAAGTTCAAAGACGCCAGGAAGCGATGCTCAACTTCAAACGATGCGGTACCGACAGCTGGGTTTTGCTTGTCAATTGCGGTCTGGAAGTTGTAGTTCGAGTGCGCAGTTGATGAACCACCAGAGGTGATATCACGTACGTCCTGGTTGGTGTAAGCAGCACGGAAGCTTAAACCGTTGTCCCAAGCGTTACCTAAACTAAAGGTAGACACGATGCTGCGGCCGCCAGAAACGTTGGTCAACATGACGTCGAAACGATCCGTGTTGAAGCCACCGATTTCATCTGGGCGATCACCTGCTAGTGGGTCATAGCTCACATACAGTGGGCGTCCACCGCGTGAAGTCACCTGATTACCGCTGTCATCCAATAATGGTGCTTTAGCCAGGTTGGTCCATGCGACTTCGCGGTCTTTCTCTGTGTAGATGAACTCTGCTGATGCAAACCAGCCTTCACCCAGGTAACCAAAGTTCAGGTTGTCATAATCAACTGCTAAAGAGTAGCGCGTGTCATATGGCATTTTGAAGTTAGGGTCGATTGGGTTGGTATTACCGTCACCCGCTTGCAGGTTCAGCATTTCTTCCGGAACGGTGACCAGGTTAACGCCTTCGACGTTATCCAGGCGAGGTGCCTGAACCAGTGTCACACCGTCATTGGTGAACGCGTTCGAGATCCAGACATTAGGACGGCCACCTGCGAAACGACCTACACCACCGCGTACGGTAATGTCGTCAGTCACACGATAGTCGAAGCTGATGCGAGGTAGCCAAAGGTCCTGGCCATCAAGGCTGGTGTTGTTGGCAAAGCCATAACGGTCAAAAAAGGTCTGGTTGAACGTCGGAGTGTCGTCACCAGTAATGCGCTCATAGCGTAAACCGAAGTTTAACGTCAGGTCCCAGGTTACGTCCCAGCTGTCCTGAATATACGCAGCCAGCGTGCCGTAAGAGAACTCGGCAGCAGCGTCACGTACGTCGTTGGTGAACGCGTTCTGGTAGTTAACTGTAGTTGCGAACTGGTTCTCAAAGTCAGCCAGGCTCTCAAACACGTATGAACCTAATGAATCCTGTACGAACTCGTTGAATACGTCGATATCTGTGTACTCAACACCAGCAGTAATGCGGTGGTCATTCAATTGATACTCAGCGTGACCCTGAATTTCAGTGGTGGTCGTCGCTAAGCTGTTTGCGTGACGTGAGCGGTCTGGACCAATGTTAATTTGACCAGCGCCGCCAGCTGCGTTCTCTTCTTCCAGGAAGCGAATTTGTGCCTGACCGTAGTTACGGCCCAGGTACGGGTCTTGGCCAGTTGAGACATCTTTAACTGAGACTTTAAATTCAGTGCTGAAATCTGGTGTCCAGTTTGAGTATAACTGCGCCGCAAAGTTATCCATTTCCTGGGTACGAGCATACCAATGCGAGCTCAGGTTCAGTGAGGTAGAACCACCTGTGGTGGTGTTGTTCGCCGCCTCATCTTCTGCACGCTGGTAAGTGAAGGCCAGACGATGGTCTTCGTTGATGTTCCAGTCCAGCTTAAGCAGGATCTTTTCATCGTTTTGCGTTGGGTTAACGTTCCAGTCACCCGCTTCAACACCATACACGTCATTCGCAATACGCTGAACTTCGCTGATTAGGTCTGGTGAAATGTTTTTCGGCGTGACAACTGAAGAACCAGCTGGGCCCTGAGCAATTGAGGTCGGCTCTTCATAGCGCTCGTAAGCAGCGAAGAAGAACAAACGGTCGCGTAAAATTGGACCGCCAAGCGTGAAACCGATAGATTCTTCTTTGAATTCAAGGTTAGGACGGCTTGCATTTTCGTCAGTGTTAAAACGGCTGACAGGTGGTGTTCCAGCTAAGCTGTCGCTTGCGTACTCGTAAAAGACAGAGCCGCTGAAGTCATTCGTACCTGAACGGGTAACCGCGTTGATACGTGCGCCAGTGAAACCACTGTAACGAGCGTTGAACGGAACCGCTTCAATTGAAACCTGCTCAATCGCGTCGATAGAAATAGGTGAACGGTTGGTTGGGTAACCACCGCTGTTCAGACCAAAGTCATCGTTCTGGCCGATACCATCAACCGTGATGCTGTTAAAACGCGGGTTGTTACCAGCGACAGTCAGCTGGCGGTTGCTATCGCCAAGGTCAGCAGCTAATGGGTTCTGACGCACGACATCTTTCAGGTCGCGGTCGAAAGTTGGCATGTTCTGAATTTCCTGAGCACCCCAGGTGCTTGAAGAGCCAGCTTGTAAAGATGTAGTGTTAATGGCACGACCGGTAACTGCGATACGCTCGTATTGAGTCTGTCCCTGTGGCGCAAGTTCTGCAGAAAGACGGTAAGCATCACCTAATTGAAGAAAGATGTCTTCAATGGTTTTTGCTTCGAAACTGGCGTTTTCAAGTACGACGCGGTACGGGCCACCAACGCGAAGGCCTGACGCCGTGAAGTTACCACTTTGGTTTGTAGTAACGGTCGTAGTTGTTCCAGAAGGAACGTGGATAATGATGACGCGCGTGTCGGAGACAACCTGACCTTGCTGGTCAAGAATTTGTCCGCGAATTGACGATGAAGTTTCCTGAGCCATGACGGCCGCAGAAGACATCCCAAGGGTTAGCGCGACTGCCGCTGCGATACGGGTCAGTTTCGTCTTATTAGTCATGCCATTTTCCTGCATAGTTGTGAGAGAGTTTGAGAGTAAAGCTATTGAATGCGTGAGGTTACATCCGTTTTGTTACAACACCATGACAATTTCGGCGCCATTTTATGACAAAAAGTGACCAGTTTCACACTTTTTTTCGTATTTACCTGGTTTTTCAGGGAACTTATTCTCAGACGAAAGAATTAATCCATACTATACCTTGGTCTAAGGTCACTGGATTCACGAAAATGATAAACTTCAGCCACTTGTTAGCCCAAAAATAAGAGAGCAACACATGAACGCTATTTTTGTTTTAATTGTTGGCCTCGGCGCGATGGCGCTGGGTTATATCTTCTATTCAAAGTTTATTGCCGAAAAAATCTTTCGCCTGGACGCTAAATTCCGCACCCCAGCGCATGAGTTCGAAGACGGCGTCGACTTTGTACCCACCAATAAATTCGTCCTTTGGGGCCATCATTTCACGTCGGTCGCTGGCGCAGCGCCGATCATCGGCCCTGCCATTGCGGTAATTTGGGGCTGGGTACCTGCGTTCATCTGGGTCGTGCTTGGCACAATCTTCTTCGCTGGGGTGCATGACGCTGGCGCGATTTGGGCGAGCAACCGCAATAAAGCCAAATCTATGGGGGCGTTGACCGGTGACGTGGTGGGCAAGCGCGCGCGTAGCCTGTTCATGATCGTCATCTTCCTGGTGTTACTCATGGTTAACGCTGTGTTCGCCACGGTTATTGCCGGGCTGCTGGTGGACTTTCCAAGTGCGGTCATTCCGGTGTGGGGCGCCATTTTTGTTGCGCTGATTATCGGCCAGTTGATTTACCGGAAGTATATCGGCTTACTCACCGTATCTATTGTCGGTGTGATAGCACTGTACGCGTTGATTGGTATTGGCCCAATGATGCCCATCTCGCTTCCCGAAGCGGTGGGTCCATTGTCTGACCGGGCGACCTGGATTATTGTTTTATTTGGCTATGCGGCCATTGCGTCGTTATTGCCAGTCTGGATGCTGTTACAACCGCGCGACTATATCAATGGCTTACAGCTTTTCATCGGCCTGATCCTGATTTATGCAGCGGTATTGTTCATGGGGCCAGAGATGATTGCACCTGCATTCAATACGGATGTACCGGAAGGCACGCCGTCAATGATTCCGCTGCTATTCGTGACCATTGCCTGTGGGGCTATCTCAGGGTTCCATGGCCTGGTAGCTGGCGGTACCACGTCAAAGCAGCTGGATAAAGAAACTGATGCGCGTTTTGTTGGTTACTTTGGTGCAGTGGGCGAGGGGTCACTAGCGCTGGCGGCTATTATTGCGGCCACCGCAGGTTTCGCTACGATTGCGGATTGGAACGCAGTGTATTCGTCATTCGGGCAGGGCGGGGTCAATGCCTTTGTCGAGGGTGGCGCATACATCATCAATAACGGTATTGGCTTAGAAATCGGCCTGGCGGAAACGCTACTGACGGTGATGGCAGTACTATTTGCTGGGACGACGATGGACACAGGTTTGCGTCTGCAGCGCTATATCTTTCAGGAGTGGGGCAGCATTTATGACATTAAATGGATGCAGAAAGTCATTCCTGCAACCTTGCTCGCAGTCAGTACCTGTTTGCTGCTGGCATTTGGTGCCGGTGGCGCCGACGGCTCAGGTGGCTTGCTTATCTGGCCCTTGTTTGGCACCACCAATCAGCTGCTGGCAGGCCTCACCTTGATGGTAATCACAGTGATTCTGGTGCGCATGGGTCGTCCGATGTATTACACATTGGTTCCTTTACTGTTCCTCTTAGTAATGACAGTAGCGGCGCTGGTGCTGCAATTGAAGACCTTCTACGTGGCCGGTGACTGGTTCTTGTTCCTGCTCGATATTGTGGTCTTGATTGCAGCTATCTTTATTGCCTTTGAGTGTGCGGCTACACTTAAACGGCTACATAAAGATAAACAGCAAGGCAGTCATGAAAATTCATAAACTCAGTGCCATCAAAGACTGGTGGCACAAAGCCAACCACTTCGCGGAGGAGGCCTACAACGCCCCCTACCGCGCAGCGGTGGCACGAGCAAAACGCGAGCAGGATGATTTGTTTATGCTGCTGGTTTTTTCTGAAATGATGGGCGTGCCGAACCCGGCAAGCTATTACACCCTCGAACTGCAACCTCTTCTTCTCGAACGATTCCATGACTGGCATATGCGAATGGGCATGGAAAAGTCACCTTTGGATCATTTCAAATGCTGTTAACAGATAAAAGCGTCATCCTGGTGGGCGGCAAAGGTGGTGTGGGTAAAACCACGATGTCTGCAACCCTCGCCAGGCTAGCGGCGTCCCGCGGGCGCAAAACGCTGGTGGTTTCCACCGACCCGGCACATAGCCTGGCGGATGCCTTCGGTGTGCCTATCGGCGACCCAAAAGGGGGCCAGGGCGTAAAGCTTGAAGCCAACTTGTGGGCACTGGAAATAGACCCTGACCGTGAGGTCAAAGTGCATATAGATCGAGTGGCTGCGGAGATGAAAAAGCTGACCCGGCCCGAGATGTTTGCTGAAATTGAACGCCAAATGCGGTTAACCCAGCAATCACCGGGGGCGCAGGAAGCGGCACTGCTTGAGCGTATCGCCAGAATACTGGATGACGGGCTAAGCACCGGTGGTTTTGATTTGATCATCTTTGATACCGCACCAACAGGGCATACATTGCGCCTACTGAGCCTACCCGAGGCGATGGCAGCCTGGACACAGGGGCTGCTCAAACATGACAGCCGCTCGCAAAAGCTGGCTGGGGTGCTTGACCATCTAACCCCCAAACAGGGCCGAGATATTAACAACCCGATGACAGATCCGCAGGAACACGCCACGTCTGGCATGAGTGAGCGCAATGAAGCCATTACTGAGCGCCTGCTTGCCAGACAACGGCTGTTTCAGCGTACCAGGCGGATCTTTACCGACCCGCAAAGCACTGCAATACTTTTTGTCCTGACCCCGGAGAAGTTGCCCGTGCTGGAAACTCAGCGTAGTGTGGCAACCCTTGCGGCAGAAAAATTACCCCTTGCCGGTTTGATCATCAATCGCGTCCTGCCGGACGATGCAGATGGCAACTTTCTTGCCCGGCGACGGGAGCATGAACAGCAGTATCTGCAACAAATAGCGTCGTCCTTTGCGCCTTACGCGCGCTTTTATGTGCCATTGCAGGCGATGGATATAGAAGGCATGCAGGGTCTTGCGCATATGCAGGGCTTACTTGAGCAAGCAGGTCTTTGACTCAATCACAAATAAGGAATTCCTATGAGAGCTGTACTAGCGAGTCACGGTCAACTTAAAGATATTGAAACCGACAAGCCGTCCCCAGGGCCGCATGATTTATTGGTAGAAGTGAACGCCGTGTCGGTCAACCCAGTTGATACCAAGGTGCTGGCGCGGGCGAAAGATACTGGTGATGACAAGATTCTCGGCTTTGATGCGGTGGGCACTGTGGTTGACATGGGCGCTGAGGTCAAAGGCTTCAAAGCCGGCGATCGTGTTTGGTATGCAGGGGATGTGACGCGACCGGGCAGCAATGCCGATTACCAATGTGTCGACGCTCGTATCGTCAGTATCGCACCACAGAGCCTGAATGATGCAGAAGCTGCGGCGTTGCCGTTGACCAGCCTGACTGCCTGGGAGTTGTTGTTCGACAGAATGCATTGTCCAGCGGTCTATGATGACCGGGTCATTTTGGTTATCGGCGGTGCTGGCGGAGTGGGCTCAATACTGATCCAGCTAGCAAAAAAACTCACCAAGGCGACTGTGGTGGCGACCGCGTCCAGGGATGAATCGAAAGCCTGGGTTAAAAGCTTAGGGGCAGATTATGTGATTGATCATAGCGAGCCGTTAAGTGCAGGGCTGGCCGCCGCAGGGCTTGCCGATGTGACCGATGTAGTGTCCCTGACTCACACCGAGGTTCACTTCGACGATGTCATGCAAATCATTCGCCCGCAAGGTCGCTTTGCCTTGATTGATGACCCGGCAACGCCACTGGATATCAGTGCGATGAAGCAAAAATCATTGTCGCTGCACTGGGAGTTTATGTTTACCCGGACCATGTTTAAAACCGAAGATATGCGTCGCCAGGGAGAAATCCTGGCACAGGTAGCAAGCCTGATTGATGATGGTCAACTGCGCACCAGCCTGAGTAAGACGTTATCGCCTATCAATGCCGAGACCTTAACTGAGGCCCATCAATTGGTGCTCAGCCAACACATGACTGGTAAGGTCGTGGTGAGTCGTTAGAAAAGAGGAACCCGCAATGAAGCGGGTTCCTTTATCTGCGTAAGCAGCTATAAAATATCGTCCGCTACTGGCATGAGTAATGGCTGGCTGCGTAACTCAGGAATAGGTTCGTCCTGCAGGCGACGCTGCAATAGATCTACTGCGTATTCTAGTTGCGCGTCGTAGCCGTTGAACGTCGCATGTGGCAGGTTGTCGATTTCGATATCCGGTTCTACGCCGAAACCTTCTAATACCCAGCGCCCGTCCATGGCAAATTGCGCAGTTTCGGCAACTCTTGCGACCCCGCCATCGGCAAGGGTGTTTCGACCTGACAGCCACACTCCGGCACCTGTGGTGCGCTTACCCACTAATGGTCCCAGCCCCAGCGCTTTAACACCGGCCGAGAAAGTCTCACCGTCAGAGTAAGTTAGCTCGTCGGTCAGCACCACCAGGTGGCCACGGAAGGTTTGCTGCATATTGGTGTAGGGTGCGCCATGGGTATTGGGTTCCCAGAACGACCAGGCCCGACGTAACAGCTTCTCGATAATCCAGCTATCGATGTTGCCGCCACGATTGCGTCGTACGTCAATAATCAGACCTTTGCGATCCACATTGGCATAAAAGTCCCGTGCAAAACTGGCAATGTCATTCGCACCCATTGCGTAGAGATGGAGGTAGCCGATGTCCTGATTACTCGCGTCATCTACTTTATTGCGATTGCGCTGCACCCAGTCTTCATACCGTAAGCGATGGTCGCGCTGCACGGTCACAGGTTCAACGATGGTTTGCAGGCTGCTTTGCTCTCGTCTCAGGGTGAGCAATACCTGTTTGCCTGCCTGGTTGCGCAGGGCCTGGTGCAACTCAGCCTGGTTACCTACCCGACGACCATTGACTGCCTCAATAATGTCCCCTTCCCGTGCGTTCACCCCAGGTTGTTGTAGCGGCGATGCCTGGGCTGGCATTTCCGGGTCGGTTGCGTAAATATGGCGGATCCGAACGCCGGCACTGGTTGACTCAAGGGCCGCGCCAAGGGTTGCAGCCTGGGGACGGTCGCTGGCTTGCGGGTAATCCCCGCCTCTCACCTGTGAGTGAAGCACATTCAATTCACTCATCATTTGCGATAGTAAATCATCGAGCTCATGGCGGTCGGTGAGCCTTGCAAGCAGCGGCTCGTACTTCTCGCGTGTGGCGCTCCAGTTGACACCGCGTAAGTCTGCGTCAAATAAAAAGTCACGATGCATGAGCCAGGCATCACGGAACATTTGCTGCCATTCCGCCACCGGGTTAAACGCCATTTGCCATTGGCTGGTGGGCAGGCGAGCCTGCGAGAGGTCGCTAGGTGCAGTGGCTTGGGCTGAGACGGTAAAGAGATCGTTGTCCCGGGTACGCCAATAGATTTTCTCACCATCCGCGGAGAGTTGAAATTCACTCACGTTATTCGTAAACCGCTCAACTTTGGCATCGTTGGCGTCAATGGCAATGCTGACCAGCGAGCTGTTCCAGCTGTCAGCATCACGCCGCTGTGCAAAAAGAAAATTCTTGCTGGCCCGCAAATTGCTGTAGTTATCAGCGCTTACCGGCACGGGCCATAAACGATTGGTCAGCCCGTCCCAGTCAACCCTTTGTGCCCGGCGTCCAGAGCGTGACTCAGTCGCGGCCTCATCGTCACAAATACTAACTTCTCTTTGTGCCTGAAAAGGAAAGCATGCCTGGGCTTTGAGGCAGACTTC
>JAMCWV010000074.1:0-4937 GCA_023481025.1 Gammaproteobacteria bacterium | reverse complement strand
GGCTCGCTGAGAAATTGCGGTCGGAGAGAAAATATAACCAGTTGCCGTCAGTGCTAAAGGTAGGGGAGTAAGATTCGTACTTATCGCTGGTGAGCGTCATCTCGCGCTCGTCCGCGATGGAATACAGGTTTATCCGGTTGCGTGAACCGTCCTGCGTACTGCGCGTAAACGCGAGTAGCTCGCTGTCTGCAGACCAGACAATATCGGCGTATGGCTGATGGCCCCAGCCACCTTCGGAAATTTTAGTGTTGGCACCATTACTCAGGTTGAGTAACCACAAATCGCCATTTTTATCGTCATGCGCAATATACTGGCCGTTCGGCGACAGGTGCACGCCCCAACGGAATGTCTGGCCGTCGTCGGTGAGCTGGCTTGCACCGGCGGAACCATCGGCGGGGAACCGCCAAATTTCATTTTCACCGCTGTGATCATTGAGCGCATATACCCATTGCCCGTCCGGGCTTAATACAGCGTTGCGTGAGCGGCTTCGGGCGGGCGTGCTCACTTCAATCAGGCGCTGTGACGATTTACCTACAATCGCAATCTGCGAGCGCGCGGTCAGTGCAACGCGCTCAAGTTCGCCACTAAAATGACTTGCTGTCAGATACTCAAGCGGCTTTTCCAGCCAGCGCTCCTGACGCGCTGAGAAATCACTGGTTAACTGGATATCTAACGTGTGACTTTGTCCCTCTTCGGGATCAAAGATTTTTAGATCAGCACCATGCTGATAAATGACCCGGCCGTTATTCACACTCGCAGACCATACCTGAAAGTCATTGTATTGAGTTAACTGGGTAAGATCTTCGCCTTGTCCATCCATTGACCACAAGTTTGGTGTGCCATCGGCGTCAGAGATAAAATATACGCGGGTACCGTCAACCATCGGACGCCGGACTGAGCCCATATGGCCGCTGGTCAGTAACGTTGCTTCTTCATCACCCTGGGTGAAACGCCATATCTCACCCATCGCGCCGCCTCGATAAATGCGAGCATTGTCACCAGTCGCCTGCAAACCAAAGCGGGCAAAGAACAATGTTTCGGGGTTAATCGGATCTATGGTGGTGGTAGTTACATCATACTCGCCGTCCTGATTCGGCTCAGCGGACGACTCTTCGAGCACAACCCCTTCAGCACGCAGGTTATAGCTG
The DNA here is from genome assembly GCA_023481025.1 of Gammaproteobacteria bacterium. Next base: position 3,789 of record JAMCWV010000074.1, on the reverse strand, counting down.
CCTTCAATAGCATCAGTCAGCGGTAAAGTACGGGTTTCTAAAGTGTCAGGATTAACTGCGCGTAGTAGCCATTGGTTGGCGGGGCCCATGACATGGTCGGTGCTATACAGAACGTGCCCCTCAGGGGTCCAGCCGTGCACTCGCACGCGGCTGTTCTCAAAGCTAACTCGCTGCGGTTGACCGCCATTGATCGGCATCATATAGGCTTCGGGTGCGCCTTCATAATCAGCCACAAAGGCGATAGATTGACCGTCTGGGGAAATAGCGGCGTAGCGCTCTTCTGCCGGGTGAGTGGTCAGGCGAACCGCATAACCACCGCGGGTACTGGTGCGCCACAAATCACCTTCAGCGGTGAACACCACGATATCCTGGTGGAGTGCTGGGTTGCGATAGTAACCAAGATTGGATTCGTCACCGTAGGCGCTTGCACACACACCTACTAATAGCGTCCCAGACGCCAGGTATAGCGCTAACTTCATTGCTAATTTCCCGTTGTTATCATTATTTAGTCGAGGTATCCGGTGCCTTTTGACTGCCTAAACCGCCGCTGAGTACGAGCTGTAACGCTTCAGCAGGTTTCATACTTAGATTGCGGGTACAGGACTTCGGCACGATGATCATATAGCCACCAACGTTGTACGCCATCGGTAAAAAGACTGCAAGTTGTTCTTCGCCCATTAAATCGGCAATTTTATCATTTTGTTCTGTACCTTTTTTGGTCACAATGCCGATCAATTCCACTTCAGAGTTTGGCATTTTAACCATCACCACCGACTCGTCTTCAAAATTCTCCCCACTCATGACTTCAAAGAGATCCTGAATAATGCCGTAGACTTTGTTGATGCCAGGTATTGATGCCAGGATCCGGCCCGGAAATTTCCAAAACCTGGCACCTTTGCGTGAATACGCAGTGAAACCAACCAGCGCACAGAGCGCGAGAAAGGCGAGCATCGCCATCCCAGGAATGTACCAATGCGCGGGTACAAAGGCCTCTACTGCTGGGGATAGCATGCTTTCGATGGTGCTAAGCAACCAACGGACCAATTCTATAGTGATCAGCAGGGGTAAAATTATGAACAGCCCGCGGACAATAAATCGGGATAACTTGCGCATGGTGAGGCGCATACAGCACTCCTTGTAAATCAATAGGTTAGTTATTCAGTTGATGATGTCGCAAGAGCAGCGGTACGCCGGCTCTTGCGAATTTAACTATAGTGCAGGAATGCTAAAGTGGGGCGGTCTAGAAAAGCGCCATCAAACCAACCACCAGAAGAACCAGATTCGTGAGCCAGGCCAACATAAAAAAGTAGCTTCTCGGACTCGGGTTCTTTTCCGTCGCAATGGCATAATAAAGAACCATATGCACAATCCGCGCAAGTACCATAATCCAGATTAGCCAACCCACGACCACCGCACTGGCACCGGCGAGAATCGCTAAAAAGCTGGCACCTAGCATAGTCCCGAGGTTTTCAAGTGTGTTCTGGTGGGTGCGCCAGGCACGAAAAGTAAAGTCCAGAGGGGTCATCTCTACTGGTGGTTTACCGGGAACTGCGCCCGGTTGCTTTGCTTTGCGGCCGCTGGCAATGAGCCATTGCACAAACACCATTAAAAGAAGCACCCCAATGCCCAGGAGGCTTGCCTGATAACTGCTTGTATCAATATTCATACTATTATTTTCCTTGTGCTAAACACTCAGGTTTAGCTTTTCGAGTTTGCCAGATAATCACATTACGGTCACGATAGCACTCTTTTAATAACCACCGGTCTGAGATGTAGCGAAGCGCCTGGTTGGTATAAAAGCTGATATGCGTAGGATCTCTAATATAACCCCAGTTCGCGAAGTTGTCCTGCTCATCTGGACGTTGCATCATCAGCGCAAGAAAACCACCCGGCTCTAAATTGGTGTTTAACTGATCAAGAACCTTTGCAGGCTCGGCGAGATGCTCAAACACTTCGGTTGCGGTAATAAACCCATACTCAGCCTGCAATCGCTTCGCGTCGGGGGCATAGAAGATATCGTAATCGACACAGTTGAACCCCTGCTCTCGCATGAGTCCAGATAGTGTCGGCCCGGGGCCAGAACCAAAATCGAGGCCTTCTGGTGGCCACTGCGAAAAAACGCTTTGGTGTTGATGAAGCAACTTGATCAAGGGCGTGGTGAGCTGGCTTAAGAAAAGCCGATAGTGGGCATCACCCGGATCATTACCATGCAAATCATACACACTTTTTTCTTCAGTCAGGCTTAGCCGATGGCGTTGTTCAACCTGGATCAGTCCGCAGTGCTTGCACCTGAGGTACCGTCGCCCTTCGATAGGGCGAGCTGAGTGTTGATGAACAAAACTGGCGCTTTGGCCCGAGCAAAGTCCACAACAATGGTCAGCTGAGGACGTGAACTGGTGCATAGGTTTAAATATCCTCCGCCAGGAAGCCACCAGACTGACGCCGCCAGAGCTTGGCATAGAGCCCATCCTGGGCAATCAGTTGTTCGTGCGTGCCCTCTTCAATGACCTCACCCTTGTCCATCACTATCAGCCGATCCATCGCGGCGATAGTGGACAGTCGGTGAGCAATCGCAATCACAGTTTTGCCTGCCATCAGGTTATACAGGTTCTCCTGAATAGCGGTTTCTACCTCACTGTCCAGGGCCGAGGTCGCTTCGTCAAGAATCAAGATAGGTGCATCTTTGAGCATGACCCGGGCAATGGCAATACGCTGACGCTGACCACCGGAAAGCTTCACCCCGCGTTCGCCAACATGAGCATCATAGCCAGTGCGGCCCTGATGGTCACTGAGGTCACCGATAAATTCGTCGGCCTGAGCTCGGTGCGCCGCGTGCATGAGCTCTTCCTCGCTTGCACTTGGGCGCCCGTACATGATGTTGTCGCGAACTGAGCGATGAAGTAAAGATGTGTCCTGGGTGACCATACCTATGTGCGCACGCAGGGTATCCTGCTGCACATCTGCAATGTTCTGACCGTCAATCACAATACGCCCACCCTGTACGTCGTAAAAGCGCAGTAGCAGATTCACCAGGGTCGACTTGCCGGCGCCGGAGCGGCCGACAATCCCGACTTTTTCGCCAGCACCGATATGCAGGTTAAGGTTCTCCATCACGCCACTTTCTTTGCCGTAGTGGAAGCGCACATGATCAAAGTCAATCGCCCCACGCTGAACCTGTAGGGGCGGCGCAGCAGGTTTGTCTTCCACCGTGCGGGACACAGCGATAGAGCCGATGCCATCCTGCACCGTGCCGATAGCCTCAAATAGCTGGGTCAGTTGCCACATCACCATTTGCGACATACCAAACAAACGCAGCACTAAACCTATGACCACGGCTACCGCACCAAGGGACACCGCTTCTTCTAGCCAAAGGCCGATAGCCAACGCTGCCGAAGAAAATAGTAGCAAGCAATTAATGACATAGAGTAAGCCATAGAGCTGGGTTACCAAACGCATTTGCTTGTGCACGGTGACCAGGAAATCGTCCATACCTTCACGGGCAAACGAGGTTTCACGTTCGCCATGGGAAAATAGCTTCACGGTTTGAATGTTGGTGTAGCTATCTACGATCCGCCCGGTCATGATGGAGCGCGCGTCGGCCTGATCTTTTGAGATACTGCCTAAACGCGGCACATAGTAATAGAGCAGCACCGCATACAGCACCACCCAGCCTGCCAATGGCAGGATTAAGCGCCAGTCGGCATTGGCAATGATCACAAACATCGCAAGGAAGAAGACGCCAACATAGTTGACCACTTCAATCACCCTGATCCCCACCTGTCTTACCGA
>JAMCWV010000112.1 GCA_023481025.1 Gammaproteobacteria bacterium | reverse complement strand
AGATTTAAGTCGTTATGACCTAGTGGTCACTGACTTTGAGCCGGTGACCGCTTGGACAGCTCGCCGTCAAGGGGTTCGTTGTATTGGTTTAGGTCGTCAGTATGCCTTTTTTAAACAAGCAGCTGCATTACCTACGTCTTTGCTGCAACGGGCCATGTTGCGCCAGTTTGCCCCCTGTGACGTCACCGTGGGTATGCATTGGGAAGACATCGGTGCACACGTGTTACCACCGTTGATTCATCGGCCCGCTGGTGCCTTGCCGATATTGGGCCAGGAAATTCTGGTCTATTTACCCTTTGAGCCGCTGACGCAAGTGATTGCGTTGCTGCAAAACTTCCCCGAGTATCAGTTTGCCGTCTATCACCCCGCGGCGCAGCGCGAAGACCACGGTCATATTCAGTGCTTTGCCCCATCGCGCCAAGGGTTTGCGCTGGCCTTTGCGCGCGCTGAAGGTGTCATTGCTAACGCAGGCTTTGAAACCAGCAGCGAAGCGCTTGCTTATGGCAAAAAGCTGTTAGTAAAGCCACTGTCTGGGCAATTTGAGCAGCTTGCGAATGCGCATTGTTTAGCGACGCGTCAGTTGGCATCGGTGATGGACTCGCTCAATGCAAACGATGTTGAAGAATGGCTAGAAATGAATAGCGCCGTACGCATGGAATGGCCGGACGTCGGGCCTGTACTCGCTGACTGGCTTGCCAATGGCGCTTATGAACCGGTCAATCGTCTTCATCAGCGACTCTGGCAAAATACGCAACGCATTGCACTTTCCGCTTAGGCGTTAATAAAAAACGGGAAGACATAGTGCCCTCCCGTTTTTAAAGGTAACTCAACGCTTGAATTAACGACGCATGTCTTCGCTTTCTAAGCGTTTGGCTTCAAACTCATTGCCAGCTGCCCATTGTGGCCACACGCGACTATTGGCCAAGTCACGGCCGGTGCGGAAAAACACCCACATGTCTTGGTGAATACCGCGTAAGTCCCACTCTGGGTCGTATTTGTCGGCGACTTTGTGATAGCGATTGGCAATAAACTCCGCTGCTTCGCGCTCACCGTATTCACGACCTAACGTGAAGTGATCAACACCGCCTTTTGCATACAGTACCGGCACGCCTTGTTTCGCTAAACTGAAATGATCGGAGCGATAGAAAATACCTGCTTCTGGGTTATTTTCTGGTGACATGTAACGATTCTGCGCAATCACGTGTGATTCGGCAAAGTCTTGCATGTTCGAGTTATTCCAACCGACCACAACGAAATCACGAACTGGTCCATGGGCATAGAACATGTCCATGTTAAAGCCAGCTACGGTTTGACCCAACGGCATTAGCGGGTTTTCGGCATACCAAGCAGAGCCAAGTAAACCGCGCTCTTCAGCACCAACAAAAGCAAATACAATGGTACGCTCTGGGGTTTCACCGGCGGCGAACTTCTCGGCCATCGACAGCAGTGCAGCTGTACCGGTCGCATTGTCTTGCGCGCCGTTGAAGATTTCCCCACTAATCGGGTCTACACCCATGTGATCCCAGTGCGCCATATAAATAATGTGCTCTTCTGGGTAGGCGCTACCTTCAATGTAGCCGACGATGTTGTGGGTATCGAGATAGGAAAACTCGTTCTCAACAATCATCGATAGGCTCGTGTTCAGGTCAACCGGCGCAAAGTCAGACGATAAGGCCATTTCATGAGCTTCAGCGAGTGAAAATCCAGCATTAGCAAACAGCTTTTCAGCGCTATCCGCCGTCACCCAACCTTCTAGTTCGACTCGGTGCATGTTGTTGTTTTCAGTTTTCATGGTGAAACGTACTGGCGAACCGCCGGCGATCACGCCCCAGCCGTAACCGGCAGGACCGTCTTCATGAATAATGATCGCGCCAGTTGCGCCTTGGCGGGCGGCTTCTTCAAACTTATACGTCCAACGACCGTAATAAGTCATGGCATTACCGTTAAACAGCTCAGGATCTTGCGTGGCATAACCTGGGTCGTTGACAAACATCACGACGGTTTTGCCTTCAACGTCGAGACCTTCGTAGTCGTTCCAGCCAAATTCAGGGGCAACAACGCCGTAACCAACAAACACCATGTCGCTATTTTCAACGGTTACACCGTCGACAACACGGTTGGTCCAACCCATCATTTCGCTGCGGTAAGCTAACTCACTGGTTTCACCGTTGTGTTCGAGTTGCATGTTGGTCACGCGGCTCGGTGCAATACGAACGAGGGGGACTGGCTGAGTGTAATCTTCGTTGGTAAACGACTGAATACCCAAGTCGCGCATGATGCCGGCGATATAATCAATCGTAAGCTCTTCACCGCGGGTGCCCGGTGCACGACCTTCAAATTCGTCAGATGACAATGTGCGTAAATGTTCACGGTAGGTGTCGCTGAAATGGGCGTCGATTAGCCCTTCAGCGTCTGCTTGTGGTGCGTACGGGTCAACCTCGACCTGCTGCGGCGCTTCTGCACATGCTGCAAGCAAAACGAGCGCTGACGCACCTAACCAAAGGTGGCGCATGGTGATTCCTCTTCTGTTGTTATCTCGGACAATGACATGCAGTGGAGACGTTCTCGGGACGTCTTGCTGCACGCGAACGTCAATATCATACCGTAAAAATTCGCTATTAGCATAACGTCAGAACAGAATGAGCAAACACAGTGCATTGCAGACAAAAAAGCCCCGACCGAAGTCGGGGCTTGGGGGAGTGCTAATCACTAATTAAAGCAATTGATTAATAGCGCTCATCTTCGTCTTCACGCATCTCTTCAACGCGGCGCTGAACTTCTGGATCGTTCTGCAAACGATAGGCTAGTGCGTTGTACTCTTCGACGCTTAATCCGGTTTCTTCAACTGACTCAACCATCTCACGCTGAGCGTTCATTTGTAATTCTTGCGCTGCTTCTTGAGTTTCAACGCTTTCTAAAGCTGTTACAAACTCATTGTTAATGCGTTCAATGTGCTCAATTGCTTCGACGAACTTCTCAAGTTGCTCATCGGTCACTGGCTCATTCGCCATTTGTTCCATTTGCTGTTGCGCATACGCCGCTGCATCTTGATCTTGTGCTAGCGCCGGTGTGGCGAACATTGCGGCAACGAGAGCTGAAAGTGCAAAAGTACGTTTTAACATGAGTCCTCCTGTGGACGTTTTTCAAATTTCTTAAGTTGTCACTGAAGAATAAAGCGAAGACCATGCCAACTTTTAGAATAAACGCCTAAGCCATTGATCTAAAACTATCTATTTCAAATTTACGCAATCTTGGCAGAATCTTAACAGACGCTTTTGGGCGCCTAAAGTGTATACTTATGTCACATGTGTCATTTATGTCCGTGTCATTTTGTGTCAGAATTAGCCAATGCGAGAACTTAATGTGAAAAGAAATTCAGCGTCATCTGCCTCGTGGTGGAAGTTATCGGGTGTTCAGCGCGCGCTCATGATCTACGTCGTGATTCCCATGCTCGCCATTGTTGGTATCGGACTGGGGGTTGGTATTGAGCGACTCAATAGTCTTGAAACCGAACGACTAAAGGATGATTTGGAGTTGCTGGGGCGGGCCATCCGCTTACCGGTGCAAGAAGCCATTTTGGAGAATGACGAAGAGGCGGTACAACGTGCACTCGAGTCGGTATTTGAAATCGGTCGAGTGTATGGTGCGTCGGTATACGATGCCAACGGCAATCGAGTAGCAGCAGCGGGTATTGCGTCGCGTGACCTCAGTCGCAGCCGGGTCGCACAGGAAGTGGTGTTGACCGGCGAGCAGCAAGAGCGCACGCGACAAATTTCCGGCGTGGAAATGTACTCGCAGTTTTTGCCTCTGTTCGATCCGCTTGGACAACCGAACGGATTTATTCAAATTAATCGCCAGGCCAGCGACTTCGATGCATCCTTTGCACGTTTGACTCGAGCAGCTTGGGTGATTTGGCTAGCGATGGCGTTACTGACGTTAACCGTGGTGATTTTTGGTCACTATCGCGGTGTTGGTCGTCACGTCAATCAGCTAAAGCAAGCAATGACGCGGGTAGAAGCAGGACAGCGAGATTATCGAACGGCGACCGATGGGCCGGGTGAAGTGGCAGAAATCGCCCGTGGTTTGAATCAAATGCTCGACAGTATTGAGCGCAAAGACGAAGAACTCGAACAGGCGCGACTCCAAGAGCAAGAACTTGCCGAAAAGCTCCAGCATCAAGAAAAAATGGCAGCGATTGGTAATGTCGCTAGCGGTATAGCGCATGAACTTGGTGCGCCACTGACGGTCATTGACGGCCGCGCTCAGCGTTTATTGCGCAAAGAAAGCGATCCCGACCGGCAGCGTCAATTAAACGCGATTCGTGGCCAAGTGGCACGGTTGACCCGAATAGTACAGCAGCTCCTGAACTATTGCCGCCCCGCCGAGGAGCACCTAGAAGAGGTTACCGATGACGCGGCATTAAATTTACCGGAGTTATTACAAGGCGTGTTAGACAGTATTCGTCATGAACTTGATGACGAAGCGCTGCAATTGCGGCTTATCCTGCCCGACCAGCCGCTACCGACTTTTTATGCAAGTGCGTCGCGGCTTGAACTCGCGTTGGTGAACCTCGTCCGTAATGCGGCACAAGTTGCCGACCAATGGGTGGTCGTGCAGGTCGACTATGAATCTGGCCCGGTCAGCCTGCACTCAAGGCAGCAGCCCGAAGTGACAATTCGTGTACTCGATGATGGCCCCGGTCTCAGCGAGGCATTGTCTGAACAGGAGCTGATGGAGCCGTTTGTCACCACTAAAGGACAAGGCGAAGGCACCGGCTTGGGATTAGCGATTGTAACCAATGTCGCACAAGAATATCGCGGGCACTTAAGGTTAGAAAACAATTCTGAAGGCCGCGGCTGTATTGCGACGTTAACGTTGAAGTTAGCAACCTAACGGTTGTCGTTGGAGAGAACATGGCGAAGTGGAATGAACGCATTATCGTTGTCGAAGATGATCCTGGACTGGCCGAGCTCTTAGTTGAAGAGCTTGAGTCCGAGGGGTTTCGGGTGCGCCATTTTCTTTCGGTCGAAGATGCTTGGCCGCAAATAGAGAGCTGGCAGCCTGACTTAGTTCTCAGCGACTTGCGCCTTCCGGGCGCAGACGGTATGAGCTTAGTCAAGCAAGTGCAATCATTGTCACCTGCTCCCGTGATGTTACTGATTACGGCATTTGGTTCAGTCAGTCAGGCGGTCGCGGCGTTGAAACAAGGTGCAGATGACTTTATGACCAAACCTTTGGACATGGAGCATTTGTTACTGACCATTCAGCGCTTGTTGAAGCATCGTCGGCTTGAACAGGAAGTCAGTCAATTACGCGAGCAAACCCATGGTGAAAGCTTCCACGGCATGATTGGCCATAGTCGGGTGATGCGCCAGCTCTACCAAAACATTCAACAGGTTGCTGCTACCGACGCACCGGTGTTGGTGCTAGGTGAAAGTGGTACCGGAAAGGAGTTGGTGGCGAAAGCCATTCATGCAGAAAGTCCACGAGCAAACCAGCCATTTTTGGCGGTGAACTGTGCCGGCATTCCGACTGAGCTGATGGAAAGTGAATTTTTCGGCCACGCCGCAGGAGCATTTACCGGCGCTCAAAAAGCCCGCACGGGCCTACTTAAAGAAGCCGACGGTGGTACCTTGTTGCTCGACGAAATTGGTGAAATGCCTTTAGAGTTACAAGCTAAACTATTACGCGTGCTGCAAGAAGGCACCATGCGTCCTGTTGGTGCCGATCATGAAGTGCAGGTTAATGTTCGAATTATTGCAGCGACTCACCGTGATCTGGAAACTCGAGTCAGCGAGGGCGACTTCCGCCAAGACTTGTTTTACCGACTTGAAGCATTAACCTTACAAATTCCGGCGCTGCGAGAGCGTGGTGATGATCGTGAGCTGCTTGCTCAGCATATTCTTGCCGAGCTTACCCAAGCGTCTGGTGCAGCGCGTCAATTTAGTGCCGCGACGCTGGACTTAATCTATCAATACCCGTTTCCGGGAAATATTCGTGAGCTGCGTAACGCCATTGAGCGCGCCGTCACGTTTTGCCAAGAGGATGTGATTGAACCGGAGCATTTGCCTGAGCGCATGCGCTTGGCCGCCACGCAACTTGCACCTCAAATCGCCGACAACAATCGTACAGAGCAAGATGCTCAGCCCTTACGTACGCTTAATGAAGTACAGCAAGACTATGTCCAGTATGTTCTACGAGAAACCGGCGGCAACAAACGCAAAGCCGCCGATATTCTCGGTGTCACCCGCCGCACCTTGTATCGTTGGTTAGAGGGTGACAAAAACTAAAAGCTACGCGCAACCGTGACGCCAGCCATCCAAATACGACCTGGCGCTGGCTCAAATGAGCGGCCGTTGCCTTGGTTCACAACCACAGACCCGACGTAGGTTTTGTCGGTGAGGTTCTCAAGGCGTAACCAAGGTTGGACGCGCCAATTATCAACGACAACGTTACTGCGAACGGCTGCATTCCATATCGTAGCGCTCGGTGCAAATTCGCTGTTTGCATCATTGGTGGCGATGTTTGAACGATAACGGGCATTCACGAGTAATTCCAGTCGTTCACTGCCAAGTGGCCGCCACTCGAGCTGTTGGAACAACTCATGTCGCGCAAGGCCGGGTAGACGGTTACCCGCGCTGGCCACTTCATCGCCGCCATATTTAGCGTTTAAATAGGTGTAACTTGTGCGCCAGCTCCAGTCTTGGCCAAACCGCCAAATGCCGCTAATTTCCAGCCCTTCACGTTCCGTTCGGGCGGCATTGCGATAGGTTGTGCGGCCATCCAAACTTTGGTCGACAACCAAGTCGTCGCGCGTATTAATTTGAAAGACGGTGACCTGACCTTGCAATGCAGCACTGAGCCATTTCAAGCCGATTTCGTGCTGCTCAAGTTTCGCTGCGCGTAAATCCGTATTTAGACCTGTGCCTTCGTTTTGATAGGCCATTTCGGTGAGGGTCGGTGTTTCAAACCCTTCCCCAGTCGCAATAAATGCGCTTAATTGTGGTGAAATGGCATAATTTAACCCAGTACTCCAAGCAAACTCGGTATAACTTACTGCACCGCTATCATCCGGGTTGCCTTCGACAATAAACCGGTCAGCAACAGCAAAATCGAGATGGCTGTAACGCACCCCAGTCACCCATGCGACGCGTTCATTGACTTGTAGGTCACTAATCACTGAGCCGTCGAGACTTTCAACGGTGCCGGTTTCATCGCGTCGCAAATCGCCGCGTTGGCCGAAATTATTAACAAAGCCAAGCCGCTCGTCAGTTTGCTCTTCGTAGTCCAAGGCCGTGGTTACGCGCCAATTTGTGCGGGGTTGCCAGGTCGTTTCTGCATTCACACCGGTGAAGCTGCGGGCCAAATCGACGACACCGCCGGCTTGAGTAATAGCACTGCCGGGGAAGGCTAAATACTGTTCAATTTCACGCTTACCGCGCCATGCGTTCACTTGCCAGCTGGCCAAATACTCAATAGCGCTCACACGCTGCCGCAGGGTTAGTGATTGTTGGCGATGACGAATCGATTTTCGGGTGCCAAAGGTTTCCGCTTGTGCTGCAACTTGCCGAGGATTTTCTCGCCATTGCGCGGGGCTCAGCGCTAGTGGATCGCCCAAATACGGTGCGTCGTTATCGTCGACACGGAGAATCAGCTCCATACCGTCGCCAAAGGTGTGATACGCGCGCAATGCCCACTGGTCGCGCTCGACAGCACTATTAGGGCGATCACCGTCGGTGCGAAAACGGGCATAATCGAAGCTTAGAGTGCTGCCGGCTTCCCTCTGATCAGCAATCACGCCACGCAAATGTTGACGTTCACGGGCACTGCTACCCGTACTTAAATTGGCAGAAAATTGTGACTCACGTGGCCGCTCGCTCTGTAAGTCAATAACACCACCAGCCGAGTTGCCGTAGACTGCAGCAAACGGTCCTCGCAACACTTCGACCTGACTTGGCTCATCGAGCAAAATACTTGAGGTCTGTGCTTGTCCGTCAGGCATCGACAATGGAATACCATCTAAGCGCAAACGTACACCGCGGACACCAAATGCAGCCCTCGCACCAAAGCCGCGTAGGGTAATACGGGTG
>JAMCWV010000259.1 GCA_023481025.1 Gammaproteobacteria bacterium | reverse complement strand
CTCTAGACCAACATACGATTTACCCGGAATGACCTCAACCACACGCACCGCAATGGCTGACAATGAGCGAGCTATATCTTTTGCCAAGTTAGAAATTTTGCTCACCTTCACGCCCGGTGCGAGATCTAATTCAAAACGAGTGACCACCGGCCCAGGTTGAACACCGGCGACCTGCACCTCAACGCCAAAGTCCTTCAACACCGACTCGACGGTGCGGCTTACTTCGTCGAGTTCGCTCTGACTAATGGGATTCCCAGAACGGTTAGCACGATCCAACAGTTGAATCGACGGTAGTTCACTGACCCATTGCGCGCTCTTCTCTGTTGGCTCTGCCTTTGTTTTTATCGGTTGCGGTTTGCTTACCGGCGCCTTTGCCGCTTGTGGCATTGGCTTCTTGGCTGCCATTTGCGGTACGTTATCGTCATCATCAAAGTCAGCTAAAAGCGCCTCGTCAGACACATCATCAATCGCATCACGAGTGGAAAATGATGGCAAATTGTCATCTTCGATGACATGTTGACCGCCCACTGGCAAGGCATCCCAAGTGTCGTCAGGCTCAACTTTTTTCTCTTGCTTTGCTTTGTCGTGACGCGAGAACCAACGGCTGAATAACCCGGTAAACCAACTCGACTTCTTGGCCGGTGGTTCTCCTTTCGTAGGTGAACTGCTTTTGGGTTTAACTGTGGCCGGTTTTTCTCCTAAACGGGAGCTTATCGGTTTTGCCAACCAAAGTGCTGCAGCAATGGTCGCTGCGCCCATTTTGTCGACTAAAGCTATCCATGACAAACCGGTAATTAAAGTAATCCCTGTGAGAATAAAGGTCAGAAGTAATAGCGTGGTGCCACCAAGGTTAAAATACGGCAACATCGCGGCAATCATGACGCTGCCAACAAGCCCCCCAGCTGGAAAATAGTAAATATCGGCAAAGTTCAAGGCGGCAATGCCGGTCGCTCCGGCAAGAAAGAGGATAATACCTAATAGGCGCAGACCAAGTGTCAGGTAGTCGACACTCAACAACTGCCGCGGACGATGAAACACCACATAGCCGAAACCAACCACGACGAAGGGAATTGAGTACGCAAGTGCACCAAAGGAAAATAAGAGAATATCGGCGAACCACGCACCGATTGCACCGGCCGCATTCTGGATCTCTTGGGTGTACCCTGTTTGTGACCAACTGGGATCGGCAGGATCAAATGACAATAGCGCGGTCAGCAAAAATATCGCTAATGCGCCGCAGAGAATGAGTCCAGCCTCAAGTAGTCGCTGCAATCCAGTCATAACACTCCGTATCGTTGTCTTTTCTTATTATCGACCTAGAATACCATACAGTGATTCGGTTCGAGTATTCAAAATTAAAAATCAAAACTAACCTAAATTCAGCCTTTTATTACGACTTTGTTCTCTTGTTTTACGGCTTCCATGACGACATAGGTGCGCGATTCATTGACGCCCGGCATATTCAGTAACGTTTCGCCTAGGAGTTTACGATAAGCGGCCATATCGGCAACTCGCGCTTTCAAAAGAAAATCAAAGTCACCAGAAACGAGATGGCACTCTAAAATTTCGTCGGTTTTTCGCGCTGCAGCACTGAATTCTGCAAATACATCCGACGACGTTTTACTCAACGTAATCTCGACAAAAACCAGTAACGGAGAACCTAATTTATCTGGGTCTATTCTGGCATAATAGCCTTTTATTACGCCATTGCGCTCAAGTTTACGAACTCTTTCCAAACAAGGGGTTGGACTTAGTCCGACTTCTTTGGATAATTGTACATTCGAAATTCGACCACGTTCTTGCAGGATTCTTAAAATTTTCCGGTCGAGCCGATCAATAGTGACTTCATGCTCTTTTGACATAAATTACCAGTCATTTCTGCTTTTTAATAAATTATTTATAGCATTTTATGCTTTTATACGCCACTAAAAAAGTCAGTAATGCGCGCCGCGGTTAAGCTATACTTTGCCGCACATTACGCGTTCCTGAATGGCTGTTGATGCACGTCAATGGCCATTCACCATTACATTGACTTGAGGCTTTTTATTATGTTGATCGGTGTACCTAAAGAGATTAAAAACCATGAGTATCGCATCGGCTTAACCCCGGCAGCGGTTCGCGAGTATGTCGCTCACGGCCATCAAGTCATGGTTCAACGCGATGGTGGTGTCGCCATCGGTTTTACCAACGAAGATTACGAAGCTGCAGGTGCACGAATTGTTGATACACCGGAAGAGATTTTCGCCAGTGCCGACATGATCGTGAAAGTGAAAGAGCCGCAACCGGGCGAATGTAAACAACTTCGTGAAGGCCAGATTCTTTATACCTACTTGCACCTTGCACCAGACCCTGAGCAAACGCGCTTGCTCGCCGAGGCTCGCGTCACAGCGATTGCTTACGAGACGGTCACTGATAATCGTGGCGGTTTGCCGTTACTCGCGCCAATGAGCGAAGTAGCTGGACGCATGTCAATTCAAGCAGGCGCGCACAACTTGGAAAAAATTCAAGGTGGCAGCGGTACGTTACTCGGTGGCGTTCCTGGCGTTGCTCCTGGCAAAGTTTTGATTGCGGTAACAAACGTTGACGTCACTATCCTCGACCGCTCATTGCCGCGTTTACGTGAACTTGATGATATTTTCATGGGTCGGGTCAAAACCGTCTACTCAACCGTTGACGCCATCGACAAATATTCACGTGAAGCCGACTTAGTCGTTGGCGCGGTCTTAATTCCAGGCGCAGCTGCACCGAAATTATTAAGCCGTGAGCACATCAAGAATATGAAGCCTGGTTCAGTTCTCGTTGATGTTGCGATTGACCAAGGCGGCTGTTTCGAAACCTCGAAAGCGACCACCCACCAAGATCCAACCTACGTCGTTGACGATGTGGTGCACTACTGTGTTGCTAACATGCCAGGCGGTGTCGCACGGACTTCAACCATTGCTTTAAACAACGCCACTTTGCCTTATGGTATTGCTTTAGCGAATAAAGGCCTCGCAGCGATGGCCAATGACGTCAATTTGCGCAATGGCTTGAACATGCATAAAGGTTACATCACTTATAAAGCCGTACACGACGACTTAGGTGAGAAACTTGGCTTGGAGTACATGGATCCAGCTGACGCAATTACGCGTTAAAGAAATCGTTACAACTGAATATGAGCCGGCTTTAAGCCGGCTCTTTACCCTGTGGAAACAACTCCCTACAATGGGAGCGTCCAAAACGAATCATAACTATCGGTTTTCAATTCTGTTGACCTTAACAGTGGAGTCTTTTTTTCATGGCTGATGCACGACACTGCAAGCTTCTTATTCTTGGTTCTGGCCCTGCAGGCTATACCGCTGCGGTTTACGCCGCGCGCGCAAACTTGAACCCTGTTCTCATTACCGGCATGCAACAAGGCGGTCAATTGACCACCACAACCGATGTTGAAAACTGGCCAGGCGATCCTGAAGGTCTTACCGGCCCTGACCTTATGGTGCGTATGCAGCAGCATGCAGAGCGCTTCAATACAGAAATTATTTTCGACCACATCAATCAAGTACAGCTAACCGACAAGCCTTTCCGCTTAATTGGTGACTCGGGCGAGTACACTTGCGACGCGCTGATTATCGCAACCGGCGCTTCCGCCAAGTATCTTGGTCTTCCATCAGAAGACGCCTTTAAAGGTAAAGGCGTCAGTGCCTGTGCAACCTGCGATGGATTTTTCTATCGTGGTCAGCAAGTCTGTGTCGTCGGTGGCGGGAATACCGCGGTCGAAGAAGCCCTGTACTTATCCAATATTGCTGAAGAAGTTCACGTTATTCATCGTCGTGATAGCTTCCGCGCGGAGAAGATCCTCGTCGATCGCTTAATGGCGAAAGCAGAAAACGGCAATGTCAAATTGCACTTACATAAAACTCTAAACGAAGTTTTAGGTGACCAAATGGGCGTCACCGGTGTTCGTATCGAAGACACCCGAACAGGTGAGTTGTCTGAATTGCCGGTAGCCGGTGCATTTATTGCCATTGGTCATCAGCCAAACACGCAAATGTTTGCCGGTCAGTTAGATATGGAAAACGGTTACCTGAAAGTGCATTCAGGCACCAATGGGAATGCCACTCAAACATCCATTCCTGGCGTCTTTGCTGCTGGTGACGTGAGTGACCATATCTATCGTCAAGCAATCACTTCCGCAGGCACCGGCTGCATGGCAGCACTAGACGCCGAGCGATACCTCGATGCCTTGGCAGAAACGAAGTAATTTAGTCCGGGGACATTCCGCACGGTTTGTCCCTTATTTAGCCTTACCATGAGCCAATCACCGCGCCCACCATATTTTTACGTCCTCGACACGGATGCCAATGCGCCGTTTCCCAATGTTACGCTCGCCCATGAAGACCCGGATGGCTTGCTCGCCATTGGTGGCTGTTTATCACCCACACGTCTGATGAATGCCTATCGACAAGGTATATTTCCGTGGTTTAGCCCGAATGAGCCGATTCTTTGGTGGTCGCCTTCGAAACGTGCAGTCATAGCCAGCGACTCGGTGCGTTGTAACCGGTCCCTGCGCAAATTTATCAAGCAGAGTCAGTACCGTGTCACCTTAAACCGAGATTTTCCTGCAGTGATACGGCATTGTGCAGACATCCCTCGAGGTCCGGGCAACGGCACTTGGATAACGAAAGCAATGCAACAGGCTTATATCACTCTCCATGAATTAGGCCATGCTCATTCTATCGAGGTTTGGCAAGGTGAAACATTAGTCGGCGGGCTCTACGGGGTGCAGGTCAAGCGCACATTTTGTGGCGAAAGTATGTTTAGTTTGGCACCGAACGCGTCAAAGGTCGCTCTGGTTGCCTTAGGCGACGAACTTCAGAGGCTATCCATAGAACGAATTGATTGCCAAATCATGAACCCATTTCTGCAGCAAATGGGCGCGCAAGAACTTCCACGCACTGACTTTATTCAGGCACTACAAGAGCAGCAAGAACTTGAATTTGACCACCAACGTTGGTGCTCGCGACAAATACCCATAGCGAATGTTGGCAATTAAAGTGAATTCGGGTTAAAATCCCCGCGCTTAAAATTAGCCAGATCAAAGAAAATACAGAGGATTTTAATGGCGAAAGAAGACAGCATTGAAATGCAGGGCACTATTTTAGAGACCTTGCCAAATACCATGTTTCGTGTCGAGCTGGAAAACGGCCACGTAGTCACTGCGCATATCTCAGGAAAAATGCGTAAAAACTACATTCGTATTCTAACCGGTGACAAAGTTACCGTTCAGCTGACCCCTTATGACCTTAGTAAAGGCCGTATCGTTTTCCGTGCACGTTAATTGTGTCTATCCGCTGCTGATGCCAGCGGGTTAATCGCATCCCAACTTACTAACGTGAAGTTTTCCTAACCCTAGCCGAAGGCACCAGAGTTAGGAAACAAAAACCCAGCACATGGCTGGGTTTTTTCGTGTCTGGTGTTTAACTGAGACTGTCGATTAAGTCACTGCTTCACTGGCATTGTCATAGACAAAGTCGAGAGAATCCGTTTCAACATTTAGACAAACTTGAACGTTTCCGCCCTGACTTAGGCGCCCAAATAAAATTTCATTAGCCAACGGTTTCTTAAGATGTTCCTGGATTACACGCGTCATCGGTCGAGCGCCCATCGCCCGATCATAGCCTTTTTCAGCTAACCAAGCTAAAGCTGGACTTTCCACTTCCAGTGACACACCTTTCTTGTCCAATTGTGCTTGTAGCTCACAAATAAATTTATCAACCACTTGCAGGATGACTTCGGTGTTCAAATGATCGAACCAAATAATACCATCCAATCGGTTACGGAACTCCGGCGTAAATACCTTATTAATTTCCGACATGACATCGAACTTGTGATCTTGCTCTTGGAAACCAATGGACTTGCGCTCAGTTTCACGCACACCCGCATTCGTCGTCATCACCAGCACAACATTGCGGAAATCCGCCTTGCGCCCGTTGTTGTCGGTTAACGTGCCGTTATCCATAACTTGCAGTAAGATATTAAAAATATCATTGTGTGCTTTTTCGATTTCATCGAGCAACACGACACTGTATGGGTTTTTAATTACGGCCTCGGTCAGCAAACCACCCTGTTCGAAACCGACATAGCCCGGTGGCGCACCGATTAAACGGCTTACTGCGTGGCGCTCCATATACTCGGACATATCAAACCGCAGTAACTCAACACCCATAGCTTTGGCTAATTGTTGTGTGACTTCCGTCTTGCCCACTCCCGTTGGGCCAGCGAATAGGAACGAGCCGACCGGTTTGTGTTCTCCGCCTAGTCCGCTGCGTGTCAGCCGAATCGCTGCAACTAACGAGTCAATTGCATTGTCCTGCCCAAATACCACCATCTTCAAATTACGGTCGAGTTGCTTCAACATGCTTTGATCGTTGCGCGAAACCGACTGCGCAGGAACACGAGCAATCCGCGAAATAATCGCTTCAATATCACCAACACCAATCGTTTTCTTCCGTTTTGACTGCGGTAACAAACGTTGACTCGCTCCTGCTTCATCGAGCACATCAATTGCTTTGTCTGGTAAATGACGGTCATTGATATATTTCGCCGCTAATTCAGCAGCTGCCCGAATGGCCGGTTGCGTATAGCGAATCCCATGATGCGCTTCATATTTGTCACGCAACCCTAAAAGAATTCGTGTCGTATCTTCGACTGAAGGTTCCGTCACATCAATCTTCTGGAAGCGCCGTACCAACGCCCGATCCTTTTCAAAAATATTCTTATATTCTTGATACGTCGTTGAACCAATACATTTGAGCTCGCCGCTCGAGAGTAGAGGTTTCAATAGGTTTGATGCATCCATGACGCCGCCGGAGGCAGAGCCAGCACCAATAATCGTATGAATTTCGTCGATAAATAAAATGCCATGTTGCTGCTTCGTAATCTCTTTCAACAAGGCTTTAAAACGCTTCTCAAAGTCACCACGGTATTTCGTACCCGCCAAAAGACCGCCCATATCGAGACTGTAAATCACCGCGTCAGCCATGACTTCTGGAACATCACCCTGCTCAATCTTCCATGCCAAACCTTCCGCGATCGCAGTTTTACCCACGCCCGCTTCACCGACCAGTAGCGGATTATTTTTACGCCGCCGACAGAGTACTTGAACCGTGCGCTCCAATTCCAAGTCACGACCAATAAGCGGATCAATTTTGCCCGCTTTCGCGCGTTGATTGAGGTTCACGCAAAAACGCGCAAGAAAACTTTGCTCTTCCGTTTCGCCAGTCGCTTCTGTCGAGTCTATCGGTGCCCCTTTTTCTTCTTCAACACGAGAAATACCGTGTGAAATAAAGTTCACAACATCGAGCCGGGTCACCTCATGCTTATTCAGTAAATAAACAGCCTGAGATTCTTGTTCACTAAAAATTGCCACTAACACATTTGCGCCAGTAACTTCTGAGTTGCCTGAAGATTGGACATGAAATACGGCACGTTGCAGAACGCGCTGAAAACCAAGTGTTGGTTGAGTTTCACCAAGGTCATTTTCAGGAAAGCGAGGGGTAGAGCGATCGATGTAAGTTAATAGGTCGCTTTTTAACCCAGCAAAATCGATTCCGCAGGCACGTAAAGCCTCCGAAGCTTCTGGGTTATCTAGCAATGCGACGAGTAGGTGTTCAACGGTCATTAACTCGTGTTGGCGTTCACGTGCTAAACGAAATGCATCGTTTAGCGAAATCTCGAGCGCTTTGTTTAGCATACTGCTCTCCTTACTTCACAAATCAAACTTGCTCCATGGTACAGAGCAACGGATGCTGGTTATCACGTGCATATTGATTCACCTGCACCACTTTCGTTTCTGCAATTTCTGCAGAGTACACACCACACACTGCTTTCCCGTGATGATGCACTTTTAACATCACTTCCGTTGCCGACTCTTGATCGAGTCGGAAAAAACGGACAAGTACTTCGATGACAAAGTCCATCGGCGTAAAATCGTCATTATTCAACATCACCTGATACATACGCGGCGGCTGCAAAACCGTATCAGTCGCTTCGTCTAAATGATGTTCAGGTATGGAGTCGCTAAACCACGTCATTGTTTCAAAGTAATCCCAGTGTTCTTTATAACTATAGCCAGAATTTTTCCAGCCGGTAAGTTTTTTCCGGATTT
>JAMCWV010000085.1 GCA_023481025.1 Gammaproteobacteria bacterium | reverse complement strand
GGTTAACCGACGTCGTTCTCGCCATTGGCAACCCGTATAACCTTGGTCAAACTGTCACTCAAGGGATTATCTCAGCGACCGGACGCATTAGCCTCGGCAGCGGTTATGCGGAGTTTATTCAAATGGATGCGGCTATCAATGAGGGAAATTCTGGGGGTGCGCTGGTCAACAGTCGCGGTGAATTAGTTGGTATTGCCAGCGCGTCATACCAATCTGAATTCAGTAACCGCGGCTCACAAGGGATTTATTTCGCCCTTTCCTATCCGCTCGCAGAACGCATTATGCAACAGCTCATTAGTGAAGGCGTCGTGACTCGGGGGTATCTTGGCATTACCGCAGGACAATATTATCGTGACGACTTCTCGACGCGCGGACTGCGTATTGATGAGGTTGACGAACGCGGCCCTGCTTGGCGGGCTGGTTTACGCCCGGGAGACTTTATTTTTGAAATCGCCGGGCAGGCGGTGACGTCGGTTAACCAAGGATTAGATCTGGTGGCTGAAGCACGCCCCGGTACACGTTTAAATATTCGTTTTTACCGAGGCGAAGAACAACTTGAGACTGATGTAGTTATCGAGCAATTACGTTAATCGTTGGTTTTCTCAATACGTGTCGGGCACATCTGTTCGCGCTTGATCTTTGCCCCTAAACCCGAAAGTTTTTCCTCGATAGACTCATAACCACGGTCGATATGGTAAACCCGTTCGACTTCCGTCACACCGTCGGCGACTAAACCAGCAATAACTAAAGACGCTGACGCGCGTAAATCCGTGCACATCACTTGTGCGCCAGTCAACTTGTCCACGCCAGTTGAAATCGCCGTATTCCCTTCAAGTTCGATATTCGCACCCATGCGCCGTAGTTCAGGGACATGCATAAAACGATTTTCGAAAATGGTTTCGCGCACACGACCGGTACCTTCTGCAATCGCATTGAGCGCAATAAATTGGGCTTGCATATCGGTTGGAAATGCGGGGTGAGGTGCCGTGACAATATTGACTGCACGCGGGCGACCATTACTTTGCAGACGAATCCAGTCACTGCCACGGGTAATTTCAGCGCCTGCCTCAGTGAGCTTTTTTAACACCGCATCAAGAAAGTCTGGGTTGGTATTGGTACAGGTAATTTCACCTTGAGTCGCCAAGGCTGCGACCAAAAATGTACCCGTTTCAATCCGATCGGGCATGACTTGATAGTCACCACCGTGCAATCGCTCGACGCCTTGAATACGAATTGTGTCGGTTCCAGCTCCGCTAATTTTTGCACCAAGGTGAATCAGGAAATTAGCCAGATCAATCACTTCCGGTTCGCGTGCCGCATTTTCAATAATGGTTTCGCCTTGAGCAAGCACCGCTGCAGACATCAAGTTCTCGGTTCCGGTAACGCTCACGGTGTCCATGAGAATATGCGCACCTTGCAAGCGACCACCTAACTCTTCAGGGACATGCGCTTTGATATAACCATTCTCAACAATGATTTTAGCACCCATTTGGCGCATGCCTTCGATATGGAGATTTACTGGGCGAGCACCAATGGCGCAGCCGCCCGGTAAAGAAACTTCCGCATGTCCACATTTGGCTAACAAAGGGCCTAGTACCAGAATTGACGCACGCATCGTCTTCACCAGCTCGTAAGGCGCTACATGGCCGTGCTCTGCTGGCGGCGTAATCACGTAGGTACAGTCACTTTCACGCTGATGGGGGATACCTAGTTTGCCCAATAACGCCAAAGAGGTTTCCACGTCTTGCAAACGCGGCACATTACGGATACGCACAGGACTGTCTGCGAGGATAGCCGCTAACAAAATTGGCAATGCTGCGTTTTTAGCGCCAGAGATACGAACTTCACCGCGTAAGCGAGTACCACCGGTGACGACTAACTTTTCCATTTTTTTGCACTCATCTTACTATATGAACGGTACTTAACAGGATGACAGGGTATTAATTTGGCATGTTCAGTAGTTTTTCACGCCGCCATTTTTCTGGCGTATAAGCTTTAATCGTGAGCGCATGAATGCTGCCGTCGGCAATTTTGTCTTGTAATGGTGCGTAAATCAGTTGCTGCTGTTTTACGCGTGACAAATCTGCAAAAACTTCACCCACAGCAATCACTTGGTAATGACTGTTCTCGCCAGTCACGTAGACTTCAGTAAGGTCAATCGCGTCTTTTAAGCGAACCTCGATTTCTTTAGGATCCATGAGTTCTTCCACATATTCAGATAAGAATGGCGCTTAGCTTAACGAAAGTAGCTCGGTTACGCCACTGACCTCAGCAAACTGTCGAAGCTGAGTGTTTACATTGTGTAAAGCCAGTTCGCGACCTTGCTGGAGCAATTCAGCCTTGACCTGAATGAGCATGGCTAGGCCAGCAGAATCAACTTTCTCTACACCTTGCAGGTCAACAGAAACATCGCCACTGCCGCTTAACCAGTCTTGCCGGCTTTGCCAAGCCGTACCAACATGATCGCGATCCAGCAGCCCACGCACTACGACTTGGTTGTTCTCTCGGGTAAAACTGAGGTTATTCATACCCTACCCTCGCCTTAGTCATTGCCTTGGCTAAATAAGAACTGGCCAATCAAGTTTTCTAACACCATGGCCGAATTGGTCATGAAAATTTCATCGCCATCTTCGAGTGTCATAATACCGTCGTCCATAAAGCCGGGCTCGAGACCAATATATTGCTCACCAAGTAATCCAGAGGTCAGAATTGAGGCTGTACTAGTGTCCGGAAAGCCAACAAATTGCTTACTAATTTTCATTTCGACCACGGGTTCAAAATACTCACGGTCTAACGTGATGTTACTGACTCGACCGACAACGACGCCACCAACCTTCACCGGTGAGCGCACTTTCAAGCCGCCGATATTGTCAAATTTGGCATACAAAGTATAGGTTTCACCTCGCAGCGAGCCCGTCGTATTCGCTACTTGTAATGCCAAAAACACCAGTGCTGCAATCGCAGCGGTAATAAATACGCCGACGAGTAACTCTATTTTACGCGCTTCCATAAATCACCCAAACATTAAAGCAGTCAAAACAAAATCCAACCCAAGCACCGCAAGTGAGCTATACACCACTGTTTGTGTGGTCGCTGCACTAATTCCAGGCGATGTCGGTACCGCGGTATAGCCTTTGTACAGCGCAATCCATGTCACCACAAAAGCAAAAACTAAACTCTTAATAAAACCATTCATAATGTCATAACGCCATTCAACGCTGGCTTGCATCACCGACCAGAACGCGCCGTCATCAACGCCTAGCCACTGCACCCCAACCACAAAGCCACCGTAAATGCCGATAGCGCTAAACATAAAGGCGAGCAACGGCATACTGATAAAGCCGGCCCAAAAACGTGGGGCAATCACCCGACGTAGCGGATCAACAGCCATCATTTCCAAGCTGGAAAGTTGCTCCGTCGCGCGCATCAGACCAATTTCGGCAGTCAGTGCCGAACCGGCTCGACCGGCAAACAATAAGGCCGTCACGACCGGCCCTAATTCGCGTAACAAACTCAAAGCGACCATAGGTCCCAGTGCTTGTTCAGCACCAAAATCGACCAGAATGGTATAACCTTGCAAGCCCAGAACCATGCCGATAAAAAGCCCAGAAACTAAGATTATGAGCATTGACTGCACGCCAACCACATACAATTGGCGCATTAACAGCGGAAACATTTTTAACGGTTGTGGTTTACCGACGAGCGCTTGAAACAACATGATTGTGGCGTTGCCCATACCACGTAAGACATTCAAGGTGTCCCGCCCCAAATTGACCAGTAGCTTCATTTTCCAGCTCCTTTGCCAAGTAAGTCATCCGCATAATTGCTCGCAGGGTAATGAAAAGGCACCGGACCGTCTGGCTCACCATGCAAAAACTGCTGAACCAGCTCATTGCCTTCTTGCTCAAGTTGCTGCGGTGAACCTTGGGCGACAATGCGTTTGTTCGCCATAATGCACACATGATCGGCGATACTCATCACTTCATGAATATCGTGGGAAACCACAATGGAGGTCAGCCCTAACGTGCGGTTGAGTGAACGAATCAATTTCACCAACATGCCCATTGAAATTGGGTCTTGCCCGGCAAACGGTTCGTCGTACATGATTAATTCTGGGTCGAGTGCGATTGAGCGTGCCAGTGCCGCACGACGTGCCATGCCGCCAGACAATTCCGATGGGAACAAGTGCGCAGCGCCACGTAGGCCAACCGAGTCGAGTTTCATTTTAACCACAGTGGCAATGATATTCTCCGGCAAATCAGTATGTTCTCGAATCGGAAAGGCGACGTTATCAAAAACCGTCATATCACTGAATAAAGCGCCGCTTTGGAATAACATGCTCATACGCTTGCGCACTTCGTAAAGAGGCCCACGTCCGAGCTTATTAATTTCATGGCCAGCAAATTGAACATGGCCGCTGCTCGGCCGTAATTGACCACCAATCAAGCGCAGCAGCGTGGTTTTACCGCAACCACTAGGGCCCATAATCGCGGTTACTTTACCTTCTGGAACCACGAGGCTTACGCCCTCGTAGATCGAGGTATCACCACGACTAAAATGCACATCCTGTAATTCGACTAAGTTTTTCACTGCATGCCTCTTCTCGGGATTCTTGACACCGCTCTTTCTATCCATGCGGGCGCCGAAATGGTTCGTTTCCGCATCGTCAAAAAGGCCGAGCATCTTAGCATTATTTTCATTTCCACGGCTACGGAAATCGCCGATACAAAAATAGCCCCGCAGGGCTACTTACATTCTACCGTGTATTAACGCGAGACTGAAAAATTCAGATTAACCGAATACGCTATTTTCCGGATCGGTCTTTGCGTTTGGTGTCACCATGGCAGTCACTTCGGCAATAAACGCATCCGTTTGCGCGTCACTTTCAATCAACAAGCCAAATTGTTTCAAGAGACGGTGGCCCACCACCGCTTTCCACGCAATTCGTGCTTGAATTGCGCCTGCTTGGGCTTGATCAAGGCCTGCCCAAAGTTCGACATTGCGCTGTCGCACCGGCTCTAACAACTCTGGATTCGATGCAATCGCCGCGACAATGGCACTATCCACCGCCAACATTTCTTGTGGCTCGGTGATTTCCGCTTCTAACATAGCCAACAAATAGCCGTCGACCATATCATTCAATTCCGGTTTCGCTGCGAGGACATTCTCAGTGCGCTGTTTGCGCTGACCGATGTAACGCTCAAGCATAGCCACGATGAGCGCTTCTTTGCTCTCAAAGTGATAAAGCAACCCACCTTTACTGATCGCTGTTTGCTCCGTTAAAGCATCGAAGGTCAATTGCGATGCTCCTCGCTCGCGGACTAACAGCTCTGCTTGTGCAAGAATAAAATCTCGTTTACTTGGGCGTCCACCGCGTGATGTTTTCTTTGCTTCATTCATCGTTATTAAACCTTTACGACTGACCAAACCGACTATTCGGTTAACTATCGTTCAATTTAGCAAGTTGCAAACCGACCAGCAATGCACAAACTGTCGCACCCATCGTGCTGTATGCGCCTTTTGGCGCATCGTTCGTTTTCTTGCCACCCGTACCTATTCCAAGTCGTCGGTGATATACTTTTGCAAAATTGGCTTCAAACGTTTCTGGCTCGGAATGTGCGATTTAGTTCCGCACATCGGCAAAAACAAGGATTTGACTACTATGACTGAGTCAACTCGTCATCGTCCTGACGACTCTGCGCTTGCTGCAAGTGACTTTATCGCACAGGGTCAGCGCGTTCTCGATATCGAAAAAGCAGCAATAGACGGCTTATATCAATCAATCGACAGGTCTTTCCACAACGCCTGTCAGCAACTCATCCGTTGTCAGGGACGAGTTGTCGTCACGGGCATGGGGAAATCTGGACACATTGGCGGTAAAATAGCAGCGACCCTCGCGAGTACCGGAACCCCGGCTTTCTTTGTTCACCCCGGTGAAGCCAGTCACGGCGACCTTGGGATGATTACGGCACAAGACACCGTCATTGCGATTTCCAATTCCGGTGAAACTCATGAAGTGTTAAGCATCTTACCGGTTATAAAACGCCTTGGTGTGCCGCTCATCGCCATGACCGGCAAGCCTGAATCAACACTCGCCACACTGGCCGACGTGCACCTTTATGTCGGTGTGGCCGAAGAGGCCTGTCCACTAGGCTTAGCCCCCACCGCAAGCACCACTGCAACCTTAGTTATGGGTGACGCCTTAGCAGTCGCCTTGTTGCATGCGCGTGGCTTCACCGCGGATGATTTTGCCTTATCCCATCCGGGTGGCAGCTTGGGCCGTCGGCTGTTATTGCGTGTCAGTGATGTTATGCATACCGGCGACCGCATTCCGAAAGTTCGGGAGAGTGCGATTATCACCGAAGCCTTACTTGAAATTTCTCGTAAAGGTTTAGGCATGACCACGATTGTGGACGACAAGGACCAACTATTAGGTATCTTTACCGACGGTGATTTACGGCGGATCCTCGACCAGCGTGTCGACATTCATCACACGCCAATTTCTGCAACCATGACCCGTCATTGCACAACCACAAGCCCAGAAACCTTGGCTGCAGAGGCGCTAAAAGTCATGGAAAGCAAGAAAATTAACGGCCTAATCGCTGTCAACAAAACGCAGCAAGTCGTCGGTGTTTTTAATATGCATGATCTACTGCGCGCTGGAGTCCTGTAATGGAAAGTCAATACACCTCAACTTGGTATGGCGATATTCATCACGACTTACTGACGAAGTTCGCGGCGGTTAAACTACTAGTTTGTGACGTTGATGGAATTTTCTCCGACGGCCGGATTTACCTCGGTAATCAAGGCGAAGAGCTAAAGGCCTTTCATACTCGCGATGGCTTAGGCGTGAAAGCACTCTTGACGGCTGGCATTCAAGTCGCGGTGATTACCGGTCGGCAATCGCAGATAGTCGCAGACCGCATGCGGGCGCTTGGCGTTCCTCACATTTACCAAGGCCAACACGATAAAATGCAGGCTTTTCGCGCCATTCAAGAAGCCTGCTCTGTCAGTGACAACGAAACAGCGAGTATCGGTGATGATTTACCAGACTTACCCATGCTACAAGCCTCCGGCCTCGCGTTAACCGTTTATGACGGACACCCGTTTCTGCAACAACAAGCTGATTATGTCACCCGGCAACGCGGTGGCTTTGGTGCTGTTCGCGAAGTTGCCGACCTGATTTTACTCAGTCAGGGATTATTGCACCAAGTTCATGAGAGCAGCACATGAACAAACGTTCGTTGATTCTACTTGTCCTCTTTGCCTGCGTCAGTGCTGGTGTGCTTTGGTATTCTTTTGACCGTGAAGAACCTATGGTTGTCGACAGCAGTGATAGTCAGCTGATCCCTGACTTCACAGCGTTTGGGCTGTCCACGCGAGTCTTTGAATCCGATGGTCGGTTAGCACACCAAATTCAAGCCGACCGCATGGCTCATTTTAGTACCATTCGTTTGACCGAGCTGGAACAGCCTGTGTATACCACTTTTTTATCCGAACAAAGTGTCAATATTCAGGAAACTGGCGCGGTCTGGGAAATTAGCGCGCGGCACGGGCGTTTTTTTGAAGACGAGCGTTTAGAGCTCATCAATGACGTGTCTATCGTGAATCGCTCAGGTATCGGTTATATTGAAGAGATTAAAACCGACTACCTAGAAATCGACCTGCAAACCGGAATCATGCAAACTGATGCTGCAGTGACGCTTCGAGGCCCGCAGTTTAATGTTGAAGGCGTCGGCATGCGTGTTAATCTTGAAGCTCAGCAATTGGAAATTATTAATCATGTTGAAACGATTTATTATCCCCGTCACATTCGCCCTTAGCGCGCTGCTGTGCTCCGCCGCAGTCGTCGCCCAAGAGCAGCTATCGCCATTACAACGTGATTTTAATGAGCCGATCCGGATTTTGGCCGAGAATGATTTTATTGATCTCGCTGCCAACATTTATCGTGCTACAGGCAATGTGCGCATCACGCAGGGCACGTTGAAAATTACTGCCGACGAATTAGAGGCCACCGGTTTTGAAGAGCGCGACGGTGAAACTCAGATGTTCATTTTGCGCGGTTCTCCGGCAACTTATCAGCAAGAAATTGAGCCCGGTGTCACTGACAGAGCAGGCTTCTTGAATGGCGCGAAAAGCCTGCATTTTATCGTGTTGGCCTTGGTAAATGTGAGGAACGCCAAGCGCCCGC
>JAMCWV010000107.1:1357-8207 GCA_023481025.1 Gammaproteobacteria bacterium | reverse complement strand
TGAGCGACGATCATGACGGCATTATGGAGTTACCAGCGAACGCGCCAGTTGGTCAAGATTTCCGTGAGTGGTTGGGGTTAAATGACCACGCTATTGAGATTGATCTAACACCAAACCGTGCCGACTGCCTTGGTATCCGTGGTTTAGCCCGCGAAGTTGGGGTGTTAAACCGAGTTGATGTAAACGAACCTGCAGTCGCCGCTGTGCCGGCAACGATTGCTGACCAGCGTGAGATTCACTTGGACGCGCCTGCAGCATGCCCACGTTATTTAGGCCGGGTGATCCGCAATATCAATGTGAATACCCAAGCACCACTATGGCTGCAAGAGCGCTTGCGGCGTGCGGGCGTGCGCTCAATTGATGCGGTCGTCGACATTACCAACTATGTCCTGCTGGAGTTGGGTCACCCAATGCATGCTTTTGATTTACAGCAATTAAGCGGTGATATTCATGTTCGCATGGCAAATAACGGTGAGAAGCTAACACTGCTAGATGGTCAAGAAGTGACTTTGCAGGATGATATTTTAGTCATCGCCGATGAACAGAAGTCTGTAGCCATGGCCGGTATATTCGGTGGCGAGCAAAGCGGTGTGACTACCGAATCGCGTGATATTTTCCTCGAAAGTGCGTTCTTTGCCCCAGATGCAATTATGGGTCGCGCTCGTCGCTTTGGTTTGCATACCGACGCCTCACATCGCTATGAACGCGGTGTGGACCCAGAATTGCAGCGCACAGCGATGGAACGCGCCACAGCATTGATTCTTGAAATTTGTGGTGGTGAAGCAGGTCCTGTCGTCGAAGCGCTGAGTCAAGATCACTTACCGAAAGCCGCTGAGATTAATTTGCGAGCGGATCGCTTAACTCGTGTTCTGGGTACTGAAATTGCGGTTAAGGATGTCGAAGCAATTTTGACTCGGTTAGGCTTTGCTGTTGAGAAATCAACAACGGGCTGGCACGTCGAAGTGCCAACATACCGTTTTGACATCGCGATTGAAGAAGATTTAATCGAAGAAGTGGCACGTGTGTTTGGTTATAACCAAATTCCAGCCGTCGCTCCGCAAGCGGAGCTGCGGATGACGCGCAAAGACGAGCGTCATTTAAGTCTTCGCAATTTACAACAAACGATGCTGGCTCAAGGCTATCAAGAAGCGATTACCTATAGCTTTGTTGATCCGAAACAGCAAGCTCAGCTCTATCCAGAATTGGCGGCACTGACGTTACCGCACCCGATTTCTATCGAGATGTCATCGATGCGCTTAGGTCTATGGCCTGGCTTACTCGCCGCTGCAGGGCACAACCAGAAGCGTCAGCAACAAAATATTCGCTTGTTTGAGTCGGGCTTACGTTTCATTCCAAATGAAAGCTCAGAAAACAACATCCAGCAACAACCGATGTTGGCGGGTGTTTTATTGGGGACGACGCAAGGTGAACATTGGAGTGATGGTGTTCGTCCAGTTGATTTCTACGACCTCAAAGGGCATGTCGAAACTTTGTTGCGGGCAACCGGTCGATTTGAACAGTTCCGCTTTGTCGCGTCAGCGCATACCGCGTTGCATCCGGGGCAGAGTGCAGCGATTTATCGTGGTGAAGACTTGGTGGGCTATGCCGGAGCATTGCATCCGCAGTTTGAGAAGTTATTCGGCCTAAAAGGGCGTGCTTTCGTCTTTGAACTGGAATTAAGCACCCTGCAAGAGCGCCTAATTCCGGTTGCTGGCGTGGTTTCTAAGTTCCCCTCGATTCGCCGAGATATCGCTGTTTTAGTTGATCGTCAGGTCGCTGCCGGAGAAATTCTTGAAACTATTAAAAATATTGGCGCAAATCAGTTAGTTGACCTAAACTTATTTGACGTGTATACCGGAGACAATGTGCCAGAGTCACAAAAGAGTTTGGCGATTGCTCTAACCTTGCAGGCGGCAGATCGAACCTTGGAAGATCAGGAAGTCAATTCTCTGATGGAACAGGTTGTCAATGCGCTGCGTACTGAATTCAATGCGGTGTTGAGGGACAGTTAATATGGCACTGACCAAAGCTGAAATTGCCGAACATTTGTACGAAAAGTTAGGGATTAATCGGCGCGATGCCAAGGAGTTGGTGGAGCGCTTCTTTGAAGAGATTCGCCAAGCATTAGAAAGTGGGGAACAAGTTAAAATTTCCGGATTTGGTAACTTCGATTTGCGCGACAAATCGCAACGACCAGGCCGTAACCCAAAGACTGGTGAGGACATTCCAATTTCAGCGCGGCGTGTTGTCACATTCCGTCCCGGTCAGAAGTTTAAAGCTCGTGTCGAAGATGCGAACTTAGACGAATAAGACTAAGTCTCAAAGAGAAAAGCGATTGCACTCTGGTGCAGTCGCTTTTTTTATTGGCGCACAAAAAAAAGAGCTGCTTGCGCAGCTCTCTCATTTCTTAAAGCATGGTCTATTTGAAAAACAGACTGCTAAACGGATTCAACAGCCGCGCCATACCCGACGTGAATTGCAATGGCGCGTCTAACCAAGCTAAGGTTAAGCAATCTTCCTCTGCCGTTTGTGGCGAGTGACGATGATCTGCACTCAAGAACACGAAGTCGCCATCATGGTAACGGTCATGCTCATCATTAAAGGTGCCATTCAGCACTAAGGTCGCCTCATGACTCCGATGCGTGTGCTCAGGAACTGATGCTCCCGCGCCCATGTAGATTAAGTTGATTGCGCTGTCGTCATCAATTTTTAACGGCGCACGCCAAACCGAGCCTGGCACCTTGCTCCATTCACCAAGTCGTTTCGAAACACGAGCCAATGATGGGGGCAGGCGAAACTGTTTCCCTTCAACCACGACGTGCTTAGCGACCTGATTTGGTACCTCGATGGCAGGTGCAGACGAATTCATGATTTCGTCGAGCATCGACTGCATCGAGAACTCATTGAAATCAGTCTCGGTACCGAAGGCTTTCGCTGAAAGGTGGGCTTCGATGTCTTTTTTCTGCCGTGCGCAGTGCTGACACATGTCTATATGAGTCCCAACCACAACGGCGAGGGCGCTGTCGAGATTTCCCTGGACGTACTGCACAAGCAGTTCTTCGTTTGGATGGAATTTAATCATGATCAGTTATCAGCTCTCTTAGTTTTTGTAACGCCAAACGGGTGCGCGACTTAACCGTACCCAATGGTATGCCTAATTCGTCGGAAACTTCTTGTTGCGACTTTCCTTCAATGTAAATATGTTCAATGACCACGCGCTGAGCGTCTGGAAGTTGGCTGTAATAGCTGGAAATCTCTTGCAGCAGAATCGTCTGGTCGATCGCGAACTCTTCGTCGCTATCCGACATTTCTTCAGACAGCACCGGCCAAAGCTCTTCAGCGCTAATGTCATTTTGGTTCTTTTTATTCTTCCGCAAAATATCGAAACGAATATTCCGCGCAATGGTAAAAATCCAAGTTGTTGGAGAACCTTTGTCTGGGCTGAATAAATGCGCCTTGTGCCAAACATTGGTCATCGTTTCTTGCACCAAGTCCATTGCAGTCTGTTCGTTGCCGAACTGACGTGTCGCAAAACTCTGCAATCTTGGCGCGAAATGTTTAAATAATTCGGAGAATGCCCGCCGAGACCGTGTCAAAGCCACCTCGCCGAGTAAACCGGCGAGATACTCGGGAGTTATCTCTTGCGGACTTGCGCTGTTCGTTTTCATGTGGTGTCGATTGACCCGCTTTTCTGGCATGACCTGCATCATAGTGTACGCCTTTATTGAACCCGCTCCAAACTTACTTAACTAGTGATAACGCACTGCGCGTTGAAAAAGATCAGTTTGGTTCGTTGTGTTGTTCATTTTCTGCAAACAATTGCGCAAGGTACGTCTGCATCTGATAAAAATCATTGCCGCTAAGTAGCTCCTGTTTGACGTTACTCGGCAGCGGCAGAATTTCAAGCCAACGATTACAAACCCATAGCGGATCATCAAAATTGTGCTCTGGATACAGCCGCGCGAATTCAGGATAGTTATTAAAAACCTCTTGCAGGCGTTGCTGCAGCTCATTTGGCCAAGCCTGTGATTGCAGGACACTGTCACTGGTATCCATCGATTTAAATTGCACTTTCGCTCGGCGCAAACCGTCGGACTCGGTGGTCAACGACTCGATTTCAAATAAGCGATCACCAATAATCGTTATACCCAAATAGCCATCTGGTAAACTTTCAAAGTCGACAATTCGAACTAAAGTACCAATTTTGTGAATGTGCGTATTTTTGTCGCAGTCGCCTTCTGGATTGAGCATGCACAATCCGAAACCTGACTGTTCGCGTAAAGACTCGCGAACTAAACGCAAGTATCGCGGTTCAAAAACACGCAACTGCATGCGTCCGCCCGGTAAAACGGTGGACGTCAGCGGAAATAATCCAAGTTGCTGTGTGCTCGGCATGGACATAACGATTTCCCTGTAAATACGGCTTTAGGATAACTATTTTGCGCCGGTAGTTGGCGTTTGCAGAAATTTACGTCAGGATCGGGAAAGTGGATCTATGTTTGATAAAACAATTTTAAAAGGATTAGGAATGCTTCAAGAGCCTGTATACGTCGGAATTAGTGCTTGTCTCACAGGACAAAATGTTCGCTATGACGGTGGCCATAAAGCGAACGATTTTTGTCAGAACCAACTCGCTAAGCATGTTGAGTATTTGCCGCTGTGTCCAGAAGTAGGAATTGGCATGGCAGTGCCTCGTCCGACGATTCGTTTAGTTGGAACGCCGGAAGAAACGCGCGCTGTTGTGCAGAAAACCGGCGAAGATGTGACGGAACGTTTAGCTAATTTTGCATCCGTTCGCACCAGCCAATTAGACAAGCTGTCAGGCTATGTATTATGTGCTAAATCGCCAAGTTGTGGCATGGAACGTGTGCGACTGTATAACGAAGAAAGCAACGCAAATCGTAAAGAAGGGATGGGTATTTTTGCGGCTCGACTGCGTGAATTGTACCCTGCATTACCGATGGAAGAAGATGGGCGTTTGAATGATCCTGCATTGCGCGAGAACTTTGTTTTGCGCTTATATGTGTATTTCGAATGGAAAAATCTGCCGCAGCCGATCACTAAGCGTGATTTATATCAATTTCATGCACGTCACAAGCTACTGCTTCTTGCCCATAATCAACCTGTTTACCGAGCGCTTGGTAAAGAGCTTGCCGAACAGCAAGAATTGCATGAAGGTTTTCTCACCAACTATATTTTTCGTTTAATGCGGGCCCTCACAGGGCCAGCTTCGCGCCGCGATCACACTAATGTCTTACAACATGTTCAAGGCTACTTTCGTAAATATATCGACTCTAAACAGCGTACTGCGCTGGCGAACCTTATTCTTGATTATCGCAAAGGCACAGAGCCTTTGGCCGCACCGCTAACTATGATGCGCCACTACTTACATATGTATCCTGATGCTTATCTTGAGAGCCAATCCTATTTCCAACCTTATCCGGATGATCTGAAATTACGTTACGGTCTGTAAAAGGGGCTGGTTATTAAGGAGAAAGGTGAAATGGGTAAAGCACTCGTTTGGTTTCGTAACGATTTGAGACTGCTCGATAATGACGCGCTGCGGTTCGCTTGCGAAGGTCAGCAAAGGGTCAGCGCGATCGTTGTGCGCACGCCAAAGCAATGGCTACAGCATGATTGGTCTGCAATTAAGTGGGACTTGTATGAACGTCGACTTACGGCCTTAGCCGATGACCTAGCTAGCTTGGGCATTCAATTAACTGTGTTGGACCTTGATGACTATACGCAAGTGCCAGAGGCGATCAGCCAGTTTTGCCATGACCAAAAGATTGATGCGGCTTATTGGAACCGTGACTACCCGCTCGATGAGATTAATCGTGACGCTGCGGTCGAAGCCAGATTGAAGGCGGAAGACATCAAGGTCGTTCAATACGACAGCAATCTTTGTGTAGCACCTGAGCAGATTAAAAATGGTAAAGGCGAATACTATCGGGTGTTCACGCCATTTTTTAAAGCTTGGTTGAAACGATTGGCTGAAACTGGAGTTTCGGCGCCATACACGCGCGACGCGTTGGCAAACGGTCGGGAGGTTACGCATCGTGTCACCCCTGAACAACCCTTGCAAGATGCAGCACCTGTGTTGTCGAGCGAAGAGTGGTCGGTTGTAGAAGCTGATATTCGTCGGCAAACGCAGGACTTTGTCCGTGAGCAGGTGAGTGCATACAAGTCTGATCGCGATCTGCCGGCAATTGATGGCACGTCAATGCTCTCAGCTTACTTTGAAATTGGTGTGATATCGCCTCGGGTGGTTTTGCATCTGCTACAAAAGCACAGCCCTGAGTTTCCTTATGGACTCAATCAAGGGATGCATACTTGGCTGTCAGAAATTGCTTGGCGTGAGTTCTATCAACATCTCATGTTTCATGAACCACGACTCTGTCGTGGCGAGAGTTTTGTTGTCGACACAGACACGATTCAGTGGCGCAATGATTCCCGCGAGTTCCGCGCTTGGTGCGAGGGAAATACTGGTTTTCCGATAGTTGATGCGGGTATGCGGCAACTCAATGCGACCGGTTGGATGCATAATCGGGTAAGAATGATTGTTGCCAGCTTTTTGGTGAAAGACTTGCACATCGATTGGCGTTGGGGCGAACGCTATTTCATGCAACGGCTGATTGATGGGAGTTTTCCTGCCAATAACGGTGGCTGGCAGTGGAGTGCCGGAACAGGAACGGATGCAGCGCCATATTTTCGAGTATTTAATCCGGCACGACAAAGCGAAAAGTTTGATCCCGAAGGAGAGTATATACGTAAGTGGATCAAGGAATTAGAGCAGGTACCGAACAAGTATATCCATGAGCCTGCCAATTATTTGCAAGCCACCTATGGC
>JAMCWV010000107.1:0-1347 GCA_023481025.1 Gammaproteobacteria bacterium | reverse complement strand
TATGTTTAAAGCAGCGAAAGGTTAGCAGTAAAACGATGAGAGGGCTTGGTAATGATTAAAACCGCAGAACGACGTGAATTGATCGCGCGCTTTCGTGATTTCTACAGTGATCTGGGTGAAAGCAATCTGACGACACTCGACCAACTATACATCAAAGACCTAACCTTCAAAGATCCTGTGCAGTTAGTGCAAGGGAGAGACAATCTGTTGCGCTACTTGGACCATGGTTTGGCCAACGCAAGCCACTGCAAATTTGCCATCGAAATTGAAATGGTAGACCGCGACCAGGCTTTTTTAGTCTGGCAAATGCGGCTACAGCACGAAAAGCTTGCGGGCGGTCGGGAAATTCAGGTTCCAGGCACAAGTCACTTGATTTTTGCTGAAGAATCTAACCTGATCAAAGAGCATGTTGACTATTACGACCTTGGTGCGATGGTGTATGAGCATGTGCCCGTGTTGGGTTGGGTCATTAACAAAGTACGCACGAAGATGGGGGGCTCATGAATATTTTAATTACGGGCGCAAGCTCAGGAATCGGTAAGCAGCTCACCTGTGACTATTTATCTGTTGGCCATACGGTTTACGTCTGTGGACGCAACGAAGAAAAACTAGCTGCATTTCGGGCGACGCTTGACTCAGCAGATCAAAAACGCTTTCGCCCCTTAGTTTTCGATGTCACCGAGCAACAACAGGTGCAGCAAGCATTGGCAAAGCTTACCGACATCGACCTAGCTATTTTAAATGCTGGCGTGTGTGAATATGTCGATGACGTGATGAACTTCGACGCAGCGCTGGTTGAGCGCGTATTTGCAGCGAATTTCTTTGGCGTCGTCTATTGTTGCGAGGCATTGGTACGAGTGCTGCGCGCAGG
Source organism: Gammaproteobacteria bacterium (assembly GCA_023481025.1). The sequence goes on along the minus strand of JAMCWV010000107.1, from coordinate 476 downwards.
AAGTCAAATTGCAATTGTCGACAGTATGGCGCGACTCATTCCGTTTACCCGCGCTGAAGCATATGGGGCGAGCAAAGCGGCAGTGCATTATTTTGCTGGCAGCTTACGCTCGGATTTGCGCCCCCACGGTATCGCGGTAACGACTATTTCGCCCGGTTTTGTTGAAACACCGATGACCGATGCTAATGACTTTGAAATGCCGATGCGAATTTCGGTAACCAAAGCAAGTGAAGCGATCCAAAAAGGTTTACAACGGGGTAAACCACATATTGCCTTTCCACGTATCTTCGGTTTGATTTTGGCGACTCTCCATCGTTTGCCTTACCGGTTGCAGATAGCCTTGTCGGCACGACTGCGTAATCAATGATGGTTAGCCGCCTTGTTTCGATGAATTAGGAATGACTACCGATGAAAATAGCCGTGATAGGCTCCGGCATCGCCGGGATGACAGCAGCACATTTGCTCAGTCGTGAACA
>JAMCWV010000208.1 GCA_023481025.1 Gammaproteobacteria bacterium | reverse complement strand
TTTAATTGCAGCAGAAAAGGACAACGCATGCAGCAGGAACTTGTACCCGGTTTGGTCGTCGCTCATAGTCACCGCCTCGAGGATTTAACCTCCGTGGCGGTCACGTTTATGGCCAATTACCCCTTGGCGCCGCTCGAGGAAGAGACCGTGCTGGTGCAAAGTAACGGGATTGCGCAATGGCTAAAAATTAACTTAGCTGAAGCCAATGGCATTGCGGCCATGCTGAACGTGACCTTGCCTGCTCGCTTTGTTTGGAAAGCTTACCGAGCCGTGCTTGGCGATAGCATTCCGAAAGAATCACCGTTCGACAAAGACCGTCTAACTTGGCGGATTATGCGCATTCTCCCGGAGTTGGTCGCGGCTAATCAGGATGGTGCTTTTACCGCATTGGCGAACTATCTTGGTGCCAGTGCTGCCCAACAAGGTCACCACGATGATCAGCGCAAACTTTTTCAGTTAAGTCAGCGCATTGCCGACCTTTTCGACCAATACCAGAACTATCGTGCGGACTGGCTTGATCACTGGAGTGCAGGGCGCGATGTCCTCGATGCATCAGGGCCACAAGAGCCGCAACCTGTGCCTGCGAAAGACCTTTGGCAACCGCAGTTGTGGCGAGCTTTAGTGCGCGATATTGGGCCAGAACATTTTTGGACCAACCGAGCTGAGCTGCATCGGCAGTTTACGCGAAAGGCGAAAGCACTCACCCACCGACCAGCAAGCATGCCACCGCGAGTGCTCATCTTTGGTATTTCGAGCTTGCCGCAGCAAACTCTCGAAGTGCTCGACGCCATTAAAGGCTTCACCCAAGTCGTCTTGTGTGTGCACAACCCCTGTCAGCATTACTGGGCCAATATTGTCGACGGTAAAGAGGCCTTGAAGCAGGTGCTCAAACAGGCTCCACGCCGCCACGAATTAAAAGCCGACATGGCTGAAGACATCGCCGATGATGAGCTGCATCATCATGCGCAGCCGTTACTGGCCGCCTGGGGCAAACAAGGCCGCGACTATATTCATTTACTCGACCTGTATGACGAAACTCTCGCCAAACAAGAAGCGTTCGAAAGTATCCGTTTTGAGCTATTCGACGAAACACCGGCGGAAAATCTACTGCAACAGCTGCAAAATGACGTGCTGAACTTGCGTCCTTTGCATGAAACCCAACAGCATTGGCCACCCGTTGCAGCACATGATCGGTCTTTGCAGTTCCATAACTGCCACAGCATTCAGCGTGAAGTTGAAGTGCTACACGACCAGCTACTGGCGGCTTTTGCCAATGACAAAGAGCTGCGCCCGCGCGACATCATGGTTATGGTACCAGACGTGAACGCCTATGCGCCGCATGTGCAGGCGGTATTTGGTCGGCTTGATCGGCAAGACCCGCGCCACATTCCTTTTACCATTGCGGACCAAGGCCAACGCCACCAACAACCGCTGATGGTCGCGTTGGAATTACTCTTAAGCCTAGAGCAGTCGCGGGTGACCCAAGCGGATGTCTTTTCGCTGTTGAGTGTTCCCGCATTGCAGCAGCGCTTCGGGTTCAGTGCGCAAGAAATTCTCGATGTTCAGCGTTGGCTGAATGACGCCGGCGCTCGTTGGGGCCTCGATGGCGAACATCGGCAGCAATTTGGTATGCCTGCAGAAACCACCACCAACAGTTGGTGGTTTGCACTCGAGCGCATGGTGTTTGGCTATGCCATAGGCCGGCCTGTCAGTGACGCCCAAGCGCGTTGGCACAATATCGAGCCTTACCATGAAGTCGCGGGTCTCAGCGCCGATGCAGTCGGGAAACTTGCTAGCTTAATCGAAGCTGTGAATCAGTGGTGGCAATTAACTCAGCAGCGTCACGCGATGGGGACTTGGGTACAGCACGCGGGGCACTTGCTAGCGCGCTTTTTTGCGGCCACCGATGATGACGAACAGGTGTTAATTACCCAACTGCAGCAAGTCCTCGAGAGCTTGCAAGAGGTTGTCTCCGATAGCGGCCTAACGGCAGATTTAGAGCTGAGTATTTTCAAAGAGAGTTGGCTGTCGCAAGTGGATCAACCGAATTTGAATCAACGCTTTTTAGCTGGCGCGGTTAACTTCGCCACACTGATGCCAATGCGGGCGATACCATTTCGCCATATTTATGTGCTTGGTATGAATGACGATGCCTATCCACGTCGACAACCGAGTTCTGATTTTGACCTGATGGTCGAGCGCTATCGGCCAGGCGATCGTGCCCGTCGTGACGACGACCGCTATTTGTTCCTCGAAGCGTTATTGTCAGCACGAGATTGCTTTTCCATGAGCTGGATAGGCCACAGCGCACAAGACAATAGCGAATGGCCGCCGTCGGTATTGGTCGCCCAACTGCGTGAGCATTTACAACAAGGCTGGCGCTTAGAAAGCTCCTCCAGTGAAAGTGAAGACTTACTAGTAAACCTGACTTGTGAGCATAAATTGCAGGCATTTAACCCGCAATACCTGCAACACAGCACACCGCAGCCGCCGTATTTTACCTACATGCATGAATGGCTTGCTGCGCATACTGACAGTGCTGACCAACAGCTCGACGTGCCGCCCTGGCAAGCCGATGCCCAAGAGCAACGTGTTCTCAACGTGCGCGACCTGGTGAAGTTCTTACGCGAGCCCGCGCAGCCATTCTTTAACTATCGGCTCGATACCTACTTTGTGAGCGATGAAAGCCAAACGAATGACAGCGAAGCGTTTTCACTGGATGGCATCAGTGCATGGCAAATCAAAGAAGAGTTGTTGGACGGCAGTTTAGCTTGGTTACAGGATTTACATGCGCACGCTCCGGAGCAACTGGCCGAACTTGAAGACTTGGCCTCGTTACAAGACGCCTTACAACCGCAATTGGCGCGTTTAGAGCGTGAAGGTCGGCTTGGTGTGCAGCCGATGACGGCGGTTTTAGCTAGCCGCTTGTTTGAGAAAGTCACACCGCAACTGCAACATGCTGCGGCCTTGCTGCAAGCGTATCCGCAAGCGGTTCCGGACCATGCAATCGACTATGCTTGGGGCGAATTTGTACTGCGTGACGTGGCCCAGCAGCTGTATCAAAATGAACTCGGCGAACAATTACAACTGTTATTATCGAGCAGCAAACTGAGCGAAAAACATGAGTTTTTGCCGTATGTGAAACACCTGCTACTCAGCCTTGTCAGTGGCGCCCGGGTGACCACTGTCGCACTATTTGCCCCGGACCAGTACGGCAATGTGAAGGCATTGGAGCTGACGCCTTTGAATCGCGACCAAGCGTTGAACATACTGACAGAATTACTCACGGCTTTACGCGCTCAACTCAGCTCGCCATGCGGTACGGTGGGTGAATTAGCACTTAGTTGGTTAGAAACCTATACCCAAGCCATTTCTGGCAGCAAGCCGACCGCAAAAGGCACACAAAACACCGCGCCAGTGACCGCCGAGGAAGCCATTGAAATCGCCAATGAGAAAATCCTCGAGACTATCGATAATTCATCGGCCGGTGATTTAAGCGCTTGGCGCTATGCCGGTCGCATAGAAAGTGATGCGGCAATCATGTTGGCGAGCGATAGCTTTTGGCAGTTACTCGAACGAGTTTACGCACCATTTGTGCGCTTAAAGCATGGCCAGGCCATCGAGTTCACTCTGCCAGAATCGGACTTCGCCGAGCAAACAGATAGCAAAGGAGATGCTTCATGAGCCATATTCTTGACCCCTTGACGTTTCCCTTGCATGGCAGTCGTTTAATTGAGGCCAGTGCAGGTACCGGTAAAACCTACACCATCGCCGCTTTGTTCGTGCGTTTGGTGCTCAAGCATGGCCAAAGCGGACAAAACGGACAAGCTGAAACAGCATTCGAGCGCGCGTTGCAGCCGAAACAAATTCTCGTCATGACGTTTACGCGGGCGGCCACCGCCGAGCTTGCCGACCGTATTCGGGCTCGTCTTAGTGAAGCAGCCACTTATTTTCGCCATGCAGAGCATGACAGCAGTGACAAGTTTTTACTCGAACTCAAACAAGATTGCCTAGCGACTTCGGGCGCTGGTGCGCTTGCAACCTATGCGCGGCAGCTCGAGCTAGCAGCGCAATCGATGGACGAAGCCTCGGTCAGTACCATTCACGGCTGGTGTCAGAAAATGCTCACTGAGCATGCGTTTGCCAGCGGTAGCTTATTTGACCAAGATGTCGAAACTGACGAAGAGGACTTGCAGCTCGCAGCGGCTGAAGATTACTTCCGCCATTTTGTTTATGGCCTAGAGCCCGAACTTGCTGAACAAGTACTGACGATTTTGCAAACACCGGAGCGCTTATTACGCAAAGTAAACCGGCAACTTATTGACAGCCAACAAGGGCCAAACACGGCAAATTTCCCGTCACTGGTCGACACCTATCGTCAGGCAGAAGGTGAGAATTTAGCGGCGGTCAATGACTATCGGGAAAAGTACCGAGCCATTGCCACCCGTGTTCATGAGGCTTATTTAGCCTTGCCCGATAGCGGCAATAAAGGCCGAAAAAACGCAGCGCAAGCTCTGTATGCGTGGGTCACTGGCGAGGCCGCGCAGCTGTCTCTTGGCGGTGATTTAAAGTACCTGAACCCGGCAGATATCGAGAAAAAATTAGCCGGCGAAGCGCCAGAGGGCCTCGCTATCCTAAATGACTTGCCCGACGACTATGCAGTATTAAAGGGCTTAAGTGCCAAATTTGAGTCCATGGTGCTGTTGCATGCGCGCGACTATTTGCATGGCCGAATTAATGAACTGAAATTGCGAGCTGCCGTTATGGGGCATAACGACATGCTTACCCGTTTACGTGACGCCTTGCGTGGCCCTAACGGTGCTGACTTAGCTGCGACCATTCGGCAACAGTATCCAATTGCTCTGGTCGATGAATTCCAAGACACCGACCCCATTCAGTATGAGATTTTCGACCGTATCTACGGTATTGCCAAGAATGACACCAGCACCGGTATCTTTTTAATTGGCGACCCGAAACAGGCGATTTACAGTTTTCGAAATGCCGATATTTTTACCTACTTGCAAGCCCGTGAAGCCACGGCAGGGCGTCATTACACGCTAGCAACGAACTTCCGTTCGGCGACCAACATGGTTGCGGCAATCAATGACTTATTTGCCCGCAGCGAGACCAATAGCGAGCGGGGTGCTTTCTTATACCCAGATATTCCGTTTCAGCAGGTTGCGGCCAATGGCCAAAAGCGCGAGTTTCGTGGCTTAGACGGTGAGCCGGCGGCAGCTTTGCAATGGCAAATTGGCAGCGAGCCAGTGAAAACCAAAGGTGATTATCAGCGCCCAGCTGCGAATTACCAAGCCAATCTGATTGCTCAATTATTGAACAGTGAGCGCGCCGGTTTTTATCATCCAGACGGTCAGCGCACAGCTGTGCAACCGAGCGACATCGCTGTGTTGGTGGGCAATGCCAGTGAAGCACGGTTAATTCGACGTGAACTGTCATTGCGCGGCATCCGCAGCGTTTATTTGTCTGAAAGTGACTCGGTATATGCACAGGCGGTGGCTAAAGACCTGCTCTTGATTATTCAGGCCTGCGCGCAGCCGCGAGACCCACAACGAGTCCGTGCTGCGATTGCCTGTCGGTTACTGCAGTTACCATTGGCTGAACTGGTGTTATTGCAAGAAGACGAGCAACGTTGGGAAAATATGGTGGACCGCTTTGACGGCTATCACCAGCTCTGGGAAAAACGCGGCGTACTTGCGCTACTACATCGCATCTTGCATGAGTTTTCAGTACCGAAATATTTGCTCGCCAATCAGCGCGACGGAGAACGGCAGTTAGCCGATGTGTTGCACATTGCCGAGCTATTACAGCAGGCGAGCGCGGCGCTCGACGGCATGGCCAGTCTCGAGGATTACTTTGCTGAGCAAGTCCACGAATTTAGCTATAGCGGCGGCTTTGGTAACGGCGGTAAGCGCACCAATGCCGAGTCGTTACAGTTGCGTTTAGAAAGCGATCAAGCACTGGTAAAGGTGGTTACTTACCATAAATCGAAAGGGTTACAGTACCCCTTGGTATTCATGCCATTCGCTGCCTACACCACAACCGAACAGCACCGAATTCACTTTCCGAAGAGCTATCATGACGAGCAACGCCAGCGTCACGTGGCTTGGGATAAGTCGAACGCGGATGCCGTGCAGCGGATTAGTGATGAAATACTCGCCGAAGATCTGCGTAAAATGTACGTGGCACTGACCCGTGCGGAGTTCGCGACCTTTGTGACGTTACAAGCGGTCGGCGACCCGAATGTCAATCCGCTGTTTTATCTCTTATATGGCGCGGGTGATAAACGCAAAGTAGCGGATTACACCGAGGTCTTTACCGATGCCGAAGAAGCTTGGAAACAGGCACATACTGCAATTCAGTCGATGCCTTATGAAAACCGTATTCCTTATGCAGCTCCGGTGCCAAGCGAACAAAACCTACAGGCTGCCAAGTTGCCGCAGGATCATCGTCTCGAGCGTTGGTGGCTAGCAAGTTATAGCGCCTTGCAGGCCGGTGTGGAAATGCATGCTCCGCAAACCACGTTAGAGATGAACGTGCTGGAAGAAGCGCAAACGGCCGAGGTGGTGTTAGACGATGACATTGAAACGACGGTAATGCCTGAACAGCGCACTGTATTCGCTGATCATATTCACTTACTGCCGAAAGGCGCAGGCCCGGGAACCTTTTTGCATAACATTCTCGAAGATGCAGCGGAGCTTGGTTTTGCTGAGGTTGCCGGCAATGAAGAAGCGCGCAACGAGTTAATTCAGCGGCGTTGTCGCAGTGACTTTTGGCAGCCTTATGCGCCACAACTGCACGAATGGCTTGGCGTTTATTTGCAAAGTGACTTCCCGTTGAGTGCAGAAGGGCCTAGCGTGCGACTTGCAGACTTAACTGTCTACAAAGCCGAGCCGGAGTTTTGGTTTCCTGCCCATGGGGTAGACGTATTGCAGCTTGATCAGCTTGTGGCAAGCCAGATTCAACAGCAGTTTGCACGACCGAAGCTCGAGAAGAACACCTTGAACGGCATGTTGAAGGGTTTTATTGACTTAGTCTTTGAGCATGAAGGCAAGTATTACGTGGCCGATTACAAATCAAACTGGCTCGGCGAAGACGACAGTGCTTATCATTTTGCAGCGCTTCGCGACAAGATTCTGGCGAGCCGCTACGACATGCAGTACGTCATTTATACCTATGCGTTGCACAAGCTGTTGCAAGTACGCTTAGGGGCCAATTACCGCTATGAAGAGCACGTCGGCGGTGTGGTGTATTTGTTCTTGCGTGGTCATCGGGCTGACAGCCGAGGTGCGTTTTATGACCAAGTGCCTTTCGCCTTAATTGAGCAGCTTGACGAATTATTTATGGGGCAGTCTGTATCCGCCGCGCTTAACCCAGACGTCTGCCACTCAGCCGAACAGGGAGTTGACCATGACTAAACTGGATATTTCATTGGCCGATGTATTAGCTGCGTGGCAAGAACAAGGTTGGCTGCGCCCGCTCGACCGCAGCTTGGCTGTCCTATTGTTGCGCCAAGGCGCGAGTGATCTTGAAGCCTTGATGGCAGCATTGGTCTCCCACCAGATCGGGCGCGGGCATACCTGTTTGTCGTTGGTTGCATTGGCGGCCGATCCGCAGCGCACGCTCGACATACCGTCAGCACAATGGGAAGCTCGAAGTGCTCATTTAATGCACAACTCAGAGTTATTTGAAAACTTATTAAAACCCGATGAGTTATTGCGTAGCCTACTTGCTGAAAGTGACCTGACCCAGCTACCAGAGCGTTGGCTTGAACACGCTCAGCAAGGTCAAACCTGCGCATGGCAAGCCGAACAAAAGGCAACTGGCCTGCAACCGTTAGTCTATGAGCAACACACTCAGTTACTGTTTTTGCGCCGGTATTGGTCGTACGAACAACGCATTAATCATTGGCTTTATGAGCGTATGCAGCGGTCCGCCGAGCATATCGATGCAGCGACTATCACTGCTATCGTCGAGCGACTCATTCCCGATGTGACCGAACACCCAAGCTGGCAGCGGGTGGCGTGTGCGAATACCGCGCAACAAAGTTTCAGCGTGATTACCGGTGGGCCCGGAACAGGTAAAACCTATACAGTGCTGCGCGTTTTGGCGACCTTGTCCGAGCTACACCGTGTCACCGCACCAGAACGAACCTTGCGTATTGCCCTTGCTGCGCCAACCGGTAAAGCCGCAGCGCGGATGCAAGAGTCGATAAGTCAGTCGCTGCAAGAAACCCAATCTGATGAATTTAATCAGCTGCAAACAATCTTGCCTGCCAAAGCGTCGACCTTACATCGCTTGCTTGGGTCGCAGCGCAATAGCCGTTATTTCCGTCATCATCAAGGTATGCCGTTG
>JAMCWV010000015.1 GCA_023481025.1 Gammaproteobacteria bacterium | reverse complement strand
AGTTTTAGAGAACCATGTAATGCCTACCCGCAAAAGGGAAGTAGGCTCGGTATTTGCCGCTCCTGCTGAGGATTTTGAAAATGACTGATAAACCGAAAAACGAAGACCAACAAAATAATCCCGATAATTGGGAAGACGCGGCACGCGAAGAAGGTTTAAGTGGGAACGCTAGCGACACCGTATTTAAACCGTTAGAAAGCAATGCGCCAAACTCTGGTGTTGCCCACGACCTTGACATTATCATGGACATTCCCGTTCGCCTCAGTGTTGAGCTTGGCCGTACTCGCATTACCATTAAACAACTACTAGACTTAGCCCAAGGTTCGGTCGTCGAGCTTGATGGCTTGGCCGGCGAACCGATGGATATTCTGATAAATGGCTACTTGATTGCCCAAGGTGAAGTGGTTGTTTTGGATGATAAGTATGGTATTCGAATTACTGAAATAGTTACCCCAGCGGAGCGCGTTCAGAAGCTAAATCGATGAGTAAATCTTCGGCGTTGATCAATCAAACACAAACCAGTGGTGACCTGACTGCTGGTTTAGCCACTCTGGGTAAAGTGTCATTTACTCTGTTATTTATTATCGCTTTTATTTTGCTCTGTGCGTGGCTGATTCGCCGCTTTGGTAGTGGCTATTTGCCGGTCGCGGGTTCCGCGATTCGTATTGTCGCTAGTGCGAACGTCGGACCGAAAGAAAAAGTTATGATTGTCGATATGCTCGACAAGCGCTTGGCCATTGGCGTTACCGCTCAACAAATTACATTACTGAGAGAAAGTGAAATTCCAGCCGATGCGGAGCAAGTCGACGTCAACACGCAAGCCGCTTCTCCGGGGTTTTCTCAATTATTGCGACGTTCATTGCAGCGCAACAAAACCGAGGAATAACATGCAATTTCGGTTACTACTGGGTGTCCTTGCACTGCTGATTCTTGCTTTATTTCCGCTTGACGCATTCGCCCAAAGCCTACCAACGATTACCAGCCAAACCGCAGAGGATGGCAGCCAACAGTGGTCTGTGCCGTTACAAACCCTATTATTGCTGAGCAGCATGGCATTTTTGCCGGCCATGCTGTTGATGATGACCAGCTTCACCCGCGTGATTATTGTCTTTGGTTTATTGCGGACCGCCATGGGTACCCAGTCAGCACCACCCAACCAAGTGTTGCTCGGACTCGCCTTATTTTTAACCTTTTTCATTATGTCGCCGGTACTCAGTCAGATTTACGAGATTGCTTGGGTTCCGTTAACCGAAGACACAATTACCTTTGAGCAATTTATTACCTTAGCCAGCGAGCCATTACGCGAATTTATGTTAGCCCAAACTCGCCAGGACGACTTAGCCTTGTTTGTTCGCCTAGCTGACATTGGCCCTGTGGCCGGTCCGGAAGAGTTGCCGATGCACGTATTAATTCCGTCGTTTGTGACCAGTGAATTAAAAACCGCATTCCAAATCGGCTTCACGATTTTTATCCCGTTTCTCATTATTGATTTGGTTGTCGCCAGTGTTCTGATGTCACTTGGTATGATGATGGTGCCACCGGCAACTATTTCACTACCGTTTAAGCTAATGCTCTTTGTGTTAGTGGACGGCTGGCAGTTGCTGGTGGGCTCTCTAGCACAGAGCTTTTTCGTATGACGAGGACTGAGCGATGAATCCAGAACAGGTCATGACGATCGCTTATCAAGGGATGCGGGTTGCGCTTTACCTCGCTGGCCCACTGCTTCTTACCGCATTGGTCATTGGTTTAACCGTCAGTTTGTTTCAAGCCGCCACTCAGATCAACGAGATGACCCTTTCGTTCATTCCCAAGATCCTCGGCGTCGTGATTGTCCTCGTTATTATCGGTCCGTTGTTGTTGCAACTCATTATGGACTTCACCCGCGAGCTGTTTACCAATATTCCGCTCATGGTTTCCTAGGCCTCGACAATGATCGAGGTGACCTTCTCACAGCTTCAAGAATGGATTGCTGCGTTCTTCTGGCCGCTCGTCCGCATTCTTGGCTTTATGGCCATAGCGCCGATTCTAGGCCACTCCCGCATCCCCAATCAGCTTAAACTAGGCTTTGCTGCCATTTTCGCAATAGTAATCAGCCCTATTCTACCGCCGATGCCGGATGTGCCGTTATGGTCTTGGGCGGCGTTTGGGATTATTGTCGAGCAGATGTTAATTGGCGTCGCTATTGGCTTGGTGATGCAGATTACCCTTGCCGTGGTGATGGCCGCGGGTGAATTTATCGGTCTACAAATGGGCCTCGCGTTTGCGACCTTTTTCTCGCCCGACAGCGGCACCAACAGTATGATTTTATCGCGCCTGTTACACACGTTCGCGATGCTCATGTACCTCGCACTCAACGTGCATCTCATGATGATCGAAGTGCTCGCGTTTTCTTTTCAGAATTTGCCTATTGGTACTTCGGGTCTCAACCTTACTGCATTCGAAACCCTAGCGCGATTTGGTAGCATTGTCTTTTTGAGCGGCATTTTGCTTGCACTTCCAGTGTTCGGCGCCTTACTCATCATCAATATCACATTGGGCATTCTGAATCGTTCAGCACCACAATTAACCGTTTTCTCCATCGGTTTCCCACTGTCGTTGACCATGGGCTTGTTCTTGCTAATGATCTTAACCACGAATCTCGGCGGGTTCTTACAGACCTTGTTTGCTCAAGGGGTTTCTTTCATTGATGAGCTAATTAACGCTCTCGCGCCACTACCCCAGTAAAAAAACCCAGCATCGCTTTCGCTGTGCTGGGCTCTAAACACTTTAATTCGAAGGTTAACGAAGGTAATCGAAAAGACTCATACTCGTAATATCGACAAACGTTTTCTGCGCCGCCTGAAGACCAACCATGCGCATACTATAATCCGATGCTGCTGCCACATAATCGAGGTCAACTAAGTCTGAAAGCGTTTGCTCATAAGCGAGTAACCGGTTCTTGGCGACTAAATCAAGTGTATCCAGCTCGTTTAAGCGTGAGCCCACAGAAGCGCGACGTGTTAACGTATTGTCCAGCATTTGATCAAGTTCACGCATGGTCTCACTGAGAACATTGCGCTGTGAGGCGCGACCTTCGGCTGTTTCTGTTGTACTGCGTAGTGCTGCAATTGCGTCTTCCATACTCCGAAATAAGTTCGGATCCATTTGATTTGCCCGTCCGGCAGTCAAACCATCACCATTACTGGGTTGACCCGAGAATTCAACGCGAACGCCTGCATAATCAATGGCTTGGCCTTCGCTCCAAGCGCCGGTTGCTACCTCTGTGCCGTCTACCAATACCGAGTAAGTTGTTGCACCAGCGCCGTCGACGGCAAAATTAACGTTAAAACGCTGACCGAAGTTGGGATCCGAAGTATCAATCACATCTAAGCGCTCAATCACCAGCGAGCCTGCGTTCCCCGCATCAACCTTGCGGTGATAGGTTGTGACACCGGGTGCCGACGCAAACAATCGCTCAGCGGTATCTCGCACAACCATAGTGCGATTGTCGTCAATAAATTGCTCGCGAGGCTCAATGCCATCAACAAACTGAGCCCGACCATCAACTCGTATGATAGGCGCTGAATCGTCTTTTTGGCCGGCAAATAAGAAACGTCCCACTCCGTCGGTGACATTGGCTTGACCGATCATGGCTTCATAGATGCCCTCAAGTTCGGCAGCGATCGAGCCTTTGTCGAGGTCACTAACAGTCTCGCTCGAAGCCTGTACCATCAGCGTTTTCGCGCGGGTAATCATATCACTCAGACCGTTTAATACGCTTTCTTGCTGGGACAAGTTGTTGCGAGCAGACACGCGTGAATCAAGTAATTGTTGCGTGGTCGCTTTTGACTGCATAACGTTAACCGCGCGGGAGGCCGCCTGTGGATCATCGGAAATATTCACGACTCGGCGACCGGTTGCCAGCTGATTGCCCACCTTCATGAACGCACCTTGCTGCTGGTTCATGGATTTGACATTTTGGTCAAAAATAATCTGTGTACTTATCCGCATCGTTTCACCTATTTATCGAACTAGCGCAGTTGCAGCAGCTCTTCCATGATTGTAATGCCGGCCTGAATCACTCGTGCGTTCGCCTGATAATACTGCTGATATAACATGAGATTGGCTGCTTCTTCGTCCAAGTTAACACCTGATTCTGACTGTTGAATCATTCGCAGCTGATCGGTTAGACCTTCTTGCGCCGCTAAGTTGGCATTCAAAACGCTAATACGCGTCCCTGTGTCACTGACAATCGCAGCATAAGCTTGAGTGAATGTTGCTGAACCGCCGACAATCGTTTGATTTTGCAACGCTTGCATGGCCATCGCATTGCTATTATCACCGCTGTTACCGGACTGCGCTGCAGCCAGTTCCGCACTGTCACTAATATTGACTGAAAATTCACGTGCAACATTTTGCACGGGATAGATTCGGAAACGGTCGCCATTTTCGGGTGTACCGCTGATTTCCATCGTCAAACCCGCAAAACTAATGGTGTTATCCGGATTGACCGTTACCTCAACTTGCTGACCATTATCTCGGCGCACTGCGGTGTAGTTGCCATCTGCAAAAGTAACATCAAAGGCTGCAGACGTAAGTCGAGCTGTATCCGTAATAGCCACGGCTGCAGTCGCATCACCAGTATTTTTACTATTTAAGTGAACGACAGGTGAGCCAATCGTAAACAGCGCCTTGCCGGGCTGACCATTCAAATCTGTACCTGCCGTATGAATGTCATTAAAACCTTGCGCAATTGAGGTGGCTAATTGACCAAGCTGACCCTGAAGCTTATCTAAGGATTCTTTTCGGAACTGCATCAAGCCACCCAAGGTGCCTTGTTTTAATACATCTTCACCGAGCTCCATCGTGTTACCTGAACGGCTGACATACCCTAAACTCAAACGCGACGGATCACCGGAATCGCGGAGTGTTTGCAGCGTCATCGGTGTTTCACCAGCGACCAACGACAATCCGTTACCAAACGAGACGTTATACTGACCACTGCCCGCTGTATTCACGCGGATATCCATAATTTTACTTAGCTCAGCAACCGCATGATCTCGCTGGTTTAACAGCATATTTGGCTCTTGCCCGCTTGCCGCACGCATGGCGGTAATATCCCGGTTTAAATCGGCAATCTGACGAGTGAGTTGGTTTGCTTTATTAATTTCAGATGCAATTTGACTGTTGATATCACTTTGCATGTCTGCCAAGTAACTATCAAATGCACGAAACTGAGCAGTGAGGCTATTCGCAGTACCTAAAACGCCTTCACGAGCTGCTGCATCAGACGGGTTTGATGCGAGATCACCGATCGCCGCATAGAAGCGCTGCAACATGGGGCCGATACCTGCATCGGGATCGGACAATAAGTTATCGATCTGACTGATCTGCGACTGATAGGCCTTTAAGCCTTGCAGTGAACTCTCTGCGCTATTCAGCCGAGCAGCAATGAACTGATTAAACTGGCGCTCGATCGTTGCGACCTGTACACCGCCCGTTTCGTTCTGCCCAAACTGCACGATCTCCCGGTTGTAACCGGGTGTAAACACATTCGCGATGTTGTTACTGGTCGCATTCAAACCTGCTTGAGCTGCCTGTAAACCACCAATACCAATATTAAAAACACTCATACAAACACCGCCTCACAAATACAATCTGACTTCTATTATCGACGTAACAAGAAAAAACTTGAGTCCTTTTATGTAAATCGTTAGCGCTTGATCGACGGTTGCTGTAACTGCTGAACTAACTGCTCGGCGAGGCCAATGCCCTGTTTTGACATGTGACGGGATAGCTGCTCATCATACATCGACATTAATGTGTCGCGTTCATGACTATCGAACAGCTCCGAAGGTCCGCTCGCCTCGCGCATCGACTTCAACATCATGTGTAAAAAAAGCGCTTCAAACTCTTCAGCGGCCTGTTTTAATCCCGCATCTGGGTTCTGTTGATTGAGCGTTTTCACTCGCTCTAATTGCGTGATGTCCATTGCGAGTTGGTTTGACATCGAATTCATAGCCATTAAATAATCTCCAGTGACGCACGCAACGAGCCTGCAGCTTTCAATGCTTCGAGAATCGCCATCAGATCTGACGGGGTCGCACCGAGTGCGTTAAGCGCATTGACAACCTCCATGAGATCAACACCTTCAACCACAGATAAGGTACCGCTTTCTTCACTAATGTCGATATCGGCTACGTCTGTCACCACGGTCTGCCCACGACCAAAAGCGCGCGGTTGGTTGACCTCCTGTCGAGCCTGAATTGCAATCGACAAATTACCATGCGCAATCGCTGCTTGGCGCAAGCGCACTTGACCATTTAAAACAATCGAGCCGGTCCGAGAATTCAGTACGACGCGCGCAGGACCTTCGGGTGTGTCTATTTCGATTTGCTCAATTCGTGCCATAAAACTAACACGTTCATTCGGATCTTCTGGTCCGTACAATCGAATCGAGCGACCATCCATTGCAGTCGCAACAAACAAACCAAACTCTTCATTGATACGTTGCACCACGCGTTCAACGGTCGTGAAGTCATTCGTTTTTAACTGTAACTCCAGTTCACCTTGATTCTGCCCCATGGCTAACGGCACTTCACGTTCAACAATCGCGCCGCCGGCGATACGCCCGGCTGCCTGATGGTTAATGACTTGCGAACTACCTGCGGCTTCCGCGCTTGCGCCAGTAATTAATAAGTTTCCCTGCGCTAAGGCATAGATTTCGCCATCGATACCGCGCAATGGCGACATCAATAAGGTGCCACCGCGTAAACTACGCGCATTTCCCACCGAGGAAACGGTAATATCTAGCCGCTGCCCGACTCGAGAAAACGGCGGTAAATCTGCCGTGATCATCACTGCAGCAACATTGCGCAGCTGCATATTTGTACCCGGCGGTATGGTCACACCGAGTTGCGATAGCATGTTGCTTAAACTTTGCCCGGTGAACGGCGCTTGTGTCGTTTGGTCACCGGTTCCATCGAGACCAACAACCAAACCATAGCCAACCAGGACGTTGTCGCGAACACCGGCGAAATCTGCGATATCACGAATTTTTTCTGCTTGCGCAGGTGCTGCCAAAGCAAGGCACAAACTGCAAATGGCCAGTAAACGTTTCATGTTGACTCCTAGAGCGGGCTTGCCCAGTTAAAGAAACGCTGCATCCAACCCATGCGCTGGGCACCGTGGACATAGCCATCGCCAATGTACTCGATTCTGGCATCTGCAACTTGTGTCGACAGTACCGTGTTTTGTGCGGTAATCGCGCGCGGGTTCACAACACCGGAAAATCGTATGTATTCAGCGCCTTGATTGATGGCGATGTGTTTTTCACCGCGGACGCGGAGGTTGCCATTCGGTAAAATCTCTAACACTGAAACAGTAATGGTGCCTTGAAAGCGATTATTTGCACTCGCTGCACCCTGTCCCAAAAAGTTAGTTTCAGAACCCACGTTGAAGCCAAGCTCAGCGAGACGCTCAAGCACATCAGGCAACTGAGCCAAGTCGACCGCCATATTACTGCTCCGACTTGCCGAAGTTTGCGAGCTTTTCGAAGCACTCACTTGTTCTTCAAGGAGAATCGTAATGATATCGCCACTCATACGTGGCCGGCGGTCTTCAAACAACGGCGCAAAACCGCGCTGTGGTTGGAAAATAGAGCCATTTGAGACCACTTCCGCGTATTCCGGATAAACCATTGGTTCCGGTTCACTCACCACACGAGGCTTCGGCGGTGCAGAACACGCGGCGACAAGCAACACGCATAACATGCTGATGCTGATCTGAAAAAACTTATGGGCTGTCATGACCATTTCCTCACTCACTAACTTCGCGACACGCTTACAGTTGGGTTAACCGCGACAACATTTCGTCACTCGCTCGAATACCCCGGCTGTTGATTTCATAAGCACGCTGGGTTTGAATCATATTGACCATTTCTTCCACCACGTTCACGTTGGAGTTTTCAACAAAACCCTGCATCAATCGACCCACACCGTTATTGCCCGGAATTTGCTCTTCAGGCACACCTGAAGAGGCCGTTTCGCGATAGAGATTACCGCCAATACTTTCCAATCCGGCTGGGTTAATAAACTGTGCTAACGTCAACTGTCCGACTTGTTGGTTCTGTGGGTTGCCCGGCGTGGTCACAGTGACAATACCATCTTCACCAACCGTCACACTCAAAGCGTTCGGTGGCAAGAACACACCCGGCTCAATGGGGTAACCATTGGCAGTGACTAATTGACCGTTCTGATCAATTTGAAAACTACCGTCACGGGTATAGGCTAAATTGCCATCGGGCATCAGTACTTGGAAGAAGCCTTGACCGTTAATCGCGACGTCACGCGAATTTTCGGTATTAATTAAATTACCTTGGGTGTGTAAACGTTCAGTTGCGACGGCACGGACACCTGTACCCAACTGCAAGCCTGAGGGCAAACGGTCTTGGGCATTGTTCATTGCACCGGGTTGACGCATGTTTTGATAGAGCAAGTCTTCAAACACCGTG
>JAMCWV010000131.1 GCA_023481025.1 Gammaproteobacteria bacterium | reverse complement strand
TAGCTCAAAAAACCAACAAATTTATTACATTTCGATCTATTTAGCGTGCGTTTACTTTTCTCCTAGATTCTCTAACTTAACTCTTGTTTTGTTCCTAATTCGCTGAAAGTTATGCGGTATTTCTCGGTTTATCGAGCGACCTTAGTCTCCAATCAAAGTTAACTAACAAGAAGAAAATTCATGAAAAATTCAAATGGTAAAGTTATACCTTTCACAGCCATTGCTGTTCTAACTGCATCTGCACTCGCCATTCCTCTCGCAACGACGTTCGCGGCTGATGAGTCTCAATCTTCTGAATCAGAGCACGTTTCATCGGTTCTCATACAAACCGAGCAGGCACGTCCTGCACCACGTGGCCAACAGCGGACTCCGCCAGCGCTGCCAGCACAGGCGCGCAGTAATCATGGTGGTGACAGCTTAGTCACTGGGTTCATTGTTGCGTTTATCCCAGAGCGTGATCCGGAAGTTGAAGCGAAAGTTCGGGGTAACCCAAGTGAGCGTGGCGCCTTGATGCAACAACGTGCCGCTCAGTTATCCGCCCAAGCGGGCAAGTCGATGCGCTTTCAACGAGCCATGGGACTGAATCACCACTATGTTTTTGCCCTAGATGAACAATTAACGCCAGCAGAAGTGAAGGCGGTGCAAGCTGAACTGATGCAAGTTGAAGGTGTGGTTGCAGTGGAAGAAAACCGTCTGCATAACTTTCAGTCGACGCCAAATGATCCAAGTTATTCAAGCCAGTGGCATTATCGTGAGGCCGTTGGTGGTATTAATGTTGAAGCAGCATGGGGTCAAGGCATTACCGGTCAAGGTACAGTAGTGGCGGTACTCGATACTGGCTATCGGCCGCACATTGATCTAAATGCAAATATTCTGCCTGGCTATGACATGATCACCGACGTGTTCATGGCGAATGATGGCAATGGCCGTGACAGCGATGCGCGCGATCCGGGCGATTGGGTCAGCGCTGGCGCGTGCGGCTTTAATAGTCCTTCACAAAATCAAAACTCGAGCTGGCATGGTACTCATGTTGCGGGTACCGTTGCTGCAGTAACCAACAACAATCGCGGTGTTGCCGGTGTAGCTTATGATGCGCAAGTAGTTCCGGTGCGGGTATTGGGTCGTTGCGGTGGCACCACTGCAGACATCGCTGACGGTATTTTATGGGCAGCGGGCTTGTCTGTGCCGGGGGTGCCGGCGAACGCCAATCCTGCAGACGTCATTAATCTGAGCTTAGGCGGCAGTGGTAGCTGTCAGTCGGTGACGCAAAGCGCAATTAACAGTGCTCGTAACGCAGGTTCTGTGATTATTGTTGCGGCCGGTAACAGTAATACCAACGCTGGTAACTTCACACCAGCGAGCTGTAACAACGTGGTGACTGTCGCTGCGACAAACCGTGACGGAGGTCGAGCCTATTACTCGAACTTTGGCGCAGTTGTTGACCTAGCTGCACCGGGTGGCGCGCAAAGCTACGCCAATGATCCGGAAGGCGTGTTATCCACCTTCAACACGGGTACGACAACTCCAGCAAGCGACAATTATCGCTTTAGTCAGGGAACGTCCATGGCCGCACCACATGTTGCCGGTATTGCTGCCTTGATTCGTCAAGCCAACCCATCCTCAACACCAGCGCAAGTGGAGCAGATTCTGCGTGACACGGCGCGGAGCTTCCCAGCTGCGTGTAGCGGTTGTGGTGTCGGTATTGTTGATGCGGGTGCAGCGGTTACGCTAGCCCTCGGTGGCAGTGGTGGCGGTCAAAGTGGCGGCGGTGCGGTTGATAACCTGTCTGCAGCAACGGACCAATGGAATCGATTTACCCTACAAGTGCCAGCGGGCATGACCACCCTTGAAGTGCGTATTTCAGGAGGAACGGGTGATGCTGATTTGTATGTTCGTTTTGGGGCGCAGCCGCAGTTAAATAACTGGGATTGCCGTCCTTACCAATGGGGTAATAATGAGGTTTGTACCATTACCAATCCGTCTGCCGGAACCTGGTACTTGGGTGTGCATGCTTATGAGGCTTACTCTGGTGTACGTTTAGAAGCGACTTACTCAAACTAAGGTCTGAGTGCTTTTTACTTCATGGGCCGGTAATCCGGCCCATTTTTTATGGCTGATGCTGCTACTCAGCGGCAATGTCGGCAATGAGTTGCCGGAACCATTTATGGCCTTCGTCGTGCTGTAGCAACGGGCTCCAGATCATCTGCAGGTCAATCGATGGAATATCGAAAGGCGGTTCGCGTAGTACCATATCTGGGTGGTTTTCATAGAGTTTAGCAGCGCGAGTCGGCAAGGTCGCAATCAGGCCTTCCAAGGTTAAGTGCATGGCAACATGGTAGTTCCGGGTGAAAACCCGAATCCGCCGCTGTTTGCCAATTTTTGCTAAGGCTTCGTCAACCCAACCGAGCTTTTGTACTGCATCTGGGGTCATGCCAATGCCGACACCAAAACCGGTTTTACTGACCCAACAGTGCTGGGCTTGTAAGTAGTTTTTTAGGTTATAGTCGTTGAGTAGTGCGTGATCTTTGTGAATCAAACAGGTGAAGTCGTCCTGCCAGAGCATTTTTTGGTGAAATGACTGTGGTAAATCATCAAAGCGGTTAATGGCAATGTCGACTTTCCCGTTTTCAACGTCGTGAAAACTCACATCGCTTGGGGTCATCAGGTCGATGGTCACGCTTGGTGCTTGTTCGCGAAGGGCTTTGAGTAGTGGCGACATGAGTGTCGATGCCGCGTAATCGGAAATCATAATCCGAAACACACGTTCGCTGGTTTCAGCGGTGAAAGTGCGTGTTGGTTGAATCACTTCCTCCACCGCATAAAGAATTTTCTGCACTTTCGGTTGCATTGCCAAGGCCCGTTCGGTGGCGACCATGCCTTCGCTAGTTCGCACCAAAATCGGGTCATTTAAAATCGTTCGCAATCGCTTCAGACCATTACTCATGGCCGGTTGCGTGATGTTCAATTGCTCTGCCGCTCGAGTTACGTTTTGTTCACGTAACAGTGCATCTAAATAAACAAGCAGGTTTAAATCTAGATTGCGAAAGTGATTCATAAATGAATTGCTCAATTGATTGTATATAAATAGGATGAATGGAATTATAAAGCACAGTCATAGAACTGCAATCAACATCAGGATGTGGAGTTAAACGGATGGCCGAGTGTCGACGGATTGCGCGGGTGATATTGCATGGGTTTCATCGTCATTATCAGCGTTTTAGTGCAATTACAGCGGAAGCTAAAACTCACTTTGCACAGCGTGAGTGGCATGCTATGCAGCGTGCTGCGCGCGAACGGATTTCTTTTTACGATGCCCGGGTGAAGGAAACCATTGCGTTGCTGCGCAAGGACGGTGTCGATGACGAGCCGGACGAAAAATTGTGGCAGGAGGTGCGTAGTTTTTATGAGGAGCTGTTGCAGTTTCACCCTCAGGCTGAACTTGCTGAAACGTTTTTTAATTCAGTGTTTTGTAAGTTGTTTCACCGCCGTTACTTTCACAATCAATTCATTTTTGTCGAGTCAACATTAGCTCGGCGCATTCCACTCCCGGTTGAAAGTGAATACCGCTCATATTTCCCGGTGGCGGAAGGGGTGCAAGAAACCTTGCGGCGAATGATCAGCGAGT
This sequence comes from Gammaproteobacteria bacterium, assembly GCA_023481025.1. The sequence continues at coordinate 4,897 of JAMCWV010000131.1, read as the reverse complement.
TCGACTTTCATGCGCCGTTTGCCGATCTTGAAAGTAGTGTTGCACAGCTTATGCGTGCCTTCCAGCGGCAAGCGAAAGTGCGCGCACTTGCAGCTCATCAACTACGCATGGACGTGTTGGAAAATCCTTTTTATCGCAATAAAGCCGCCTATGTTGTTGGGCGTATCGTCACCGAGGAACAAAGCTACCCGTTTATTGTGCCGGTATTGGTGAACAGTGACGGTGAATTATATGTCGATGCGCTCATCACTGACGTGAATCAGATGACGATTATTTTCAGCTTTTCCCGGGCCTATTTTATGGTCGAATGCCGGGCACCGAGTGCGTTGGTGCGGTTCTTGAAAGGTATTATGCCGCGCAAAACCCTGGCTGAACTGTACTCGTCAATTGGGCTGCACAAGCAAGGTAAAACCGAGTTTTACCGCGAACTGTTGCATCATTTTTCTCATTCCGACGAGCAACTGGTGACCGCACCGGGTATTCGCGGCTTGGTCATGATGGTGTTTACACTGCCGTCGTTTCCTTATGTGTTTAAAGTCATACGTGACGAATTTGGCGAAAGTAAGCCATTCGGTCGTGACACAGTACTGGCCCGTTATCAGTTGGTAAAACGTCACGATCGGGTTGGCCGCATGGCCGATACCATTGAATACTCGAATGTCGCCTTGCCATTAAATCGGATTTCAGCTGATTTACTCGCCGAGTTAAAAGCCTCGATTGCCGGCTCACTTGAGTTCGAGGGTGACCTGTTAATCATTCGGCACTTATACATAGAAAAACGCATGACCCCGCTGAATATGTATCTAGACTACGCCAGTGAAGAAGAAACCCACGCAATTATTGACGATTATGGCAAAGCCATTAAAGAAATGATGGCGGCGAATATTTTCCCCGGTGACATGCTATTGAAAAACTTTGGGGTAACGCGGACTCGTCGTGTGGTGTTTTACGATTACGATGAAGTGCAATATTTACATGAAATGAATTTCCGCACGCTGCCAAAAGCAGCCAGCTATGAAGACAGTTTAATGGATGTTCACTCGGTGTCCGTCGGACCTAACGATGTGTTTCCTGAGCAGTTACCGACGTATGTGTTTCCGCAAAAGCGCTTGCGCGAGCTGTTTATGTCCTTGCACCCGGAGCTTGCCGACGCTGCATTCTGGCGCGCGCAACAAGCTCGCGTTGCGGCTGGTTTGTTGCCTGATATTTTCCCTTACTCACAAGATATACGCTTCTTGCACGTGAAGTACGACGAAAAAAGCCCGCTGCCGGATTAACCAACAGCGGGCAAATGAGGAAGCCGTGTGCTGTTAAGCAGCCGGTGATTTATTGAACTGCTCTTCTTCGGTTGAGCCGCGTAAGGCGGTGACTGAACTCTGACCACCTTGAATGACATTGGTGACGTCGTCGAAGTAACCCGTACCAACTTCCTGTTGGTGAGCAACAAAGGTATAGCCACGATCTGCTGCCGCAAACTCCTCTTCTTGCAGTTTTACATACGCAGACATGTCGTTACGGGCATAGTCGTAGGCCAGGTTGAACATGTGGTACCACATGTTGTGCACACCCGCTAAGGTAATGAACTGGAACTTGTAACCCATAGCGGCAAGCTCACGTTGGAACTTGGCAATGGTGGCATCGTCGAGGTTGCGTTTCCAGTTGAACGATGGCGAGCAGTTATAAGCCAATAACTTACCAGGGTACTTCGCATGAATAGCTTCGGCAAATTTACGCGCTTCTTCAATGTCCGGCTTTGCTGTTTCACACCAGACTAAATCAGCATAAGGCGCATAAGCGAGGCCGCGCGAAATAGCTTGGTCGATACCTGCATGGACTTTATAGAAACCTTCCGCAGTGCGCTCTCCGGTTAAGAATGGCGCATCATTTGGGTCGACGTCGTTGGTGAGTAGGTCTGCGGCATTCGCATCGGTGCGCGCAACAATGAGGGTGTTTGTTCCGGCAACGTCAGCGGCAAGACGAGCGGCTATTAATTTTTGCACTGCTTCTTGCGTCGGGACTAACACTTTACCGCCCATGTGGCCGCATTTCTTCACTGAAGCGAGTTGGTCTTCGAAGTGCACGCCCGCTGCACCAGCTTTAATCATACCGAGCATTAGTTCATAGGCATTTAAAACACCGCCGAAACCAGCTTCAGCATCAGCAACAATCGGCGCAAAATAATCGATGTAGCCTTCGTCGTCTGGACCGATCCCTTTAGACCATTGAATTTGATCGGCACGGGCAAACGAATTGTTAATCCGCTCGATCACTTTTGGTACGGAATCCACTGGGTAGAGTGATTGGTCTGGGTACATGCTTGCGGCGGAGTTGTTATCGGCCGCGACCTGCCAACCTGAGAGGTAAATGGCTTGTAAGCCTGCTTTCACTTGCTGTACTGCTTGGCCGCCAGTTAATGCACCGAGCGCGTTCACATAGTTTTTGCCAAATTTTTCTTGGGCCGCGCCGTTGACCAAGCGCCAGAGTTTCTCGGCGCCTTTTTCGGCATGGGTGTAGGTGACTTGACGCGAGCCGCGCAAACGGACGACATCTTCGGCGCTATAAGTACGCTCTATGCCTTCCCAGCGCGGGCTGTTGTCCCAGCTGTCTTGAAGTTCTTGTACGGCTTGTTGAAAATGAGTCGGAGCAGTCATGGGTATATTCCTTGTCGTGTTGTCGATTTAATTAGAGATAGTCGTAACCAGGTAACGTGAGGAACTCAGTGAGCTCGTCGGCTGTGGTGATTTTTTCGAGGAGCGCTTGCGCGGTATCGAAGCGTTCGTTCTGCCAGCGCGTCGCACCCACGTCGGCCTGAACCACTTGGGCTTCTTCGCTGAGCATGGTGCGAAATAGGTCTTTGGTGATCACCCGGCCGTCACTCAGCGTTTTGCCATGTTGAATCCACTGCCAAATGGACGTGCGGCTAATTTCGGCGGTCGCCGCGTCTTCCATTAGGCCGTATATGGGCACGCAACCTTTGCCGGAAAGCCAGGCCGCAATGTACTGTAAGGCCACGCGAATATTGGTGCGCATGCCCGCTTCGGTGCGCTCACCGGCACTCGGTTCAAGCAAATCAGCAGCGCTAATTTCTGCGTCACTTTCGCGGCTGACATGCAGCTGATTTGGATAATCGCCTATGTGTTTAGCAATCACGTCTCGCACGGTCGGCGCGAGGCCGGGATGGGCGATCCATGTGCCATCATGGCCATTACTGAATTCGAGTTCTTTGTCGGCGCGAACCTTGTTTAAAATTTGTTCGTTTTCATCTGGATCTTTACTTGGAATAAATGCGGCCATGCCTCCCATGGCAAGCGCACGTCGTTGGTGGCAGGTTTTAATTAATAGGCGTGAATAGGCACTCAAGAATGGCTGACTCATGGTCACGACTTGGCGGTCTGGCAAGACTCGGTCGGCATGGGCGCGCAGCGTTTTGATGTAGCTGAAAATATAATCCCAACGGCCGCAGTTTAAACCAACAATATGGTCGCGCAGGCTATGTAAGATTTCATGCATTTGGAACACAGCAGGTAAGGTTTCAATCAGTACGGTACAACGGATGGTGCCGCGCGGTTGCTGGCTGTGATCCTCAAGGGCACAGAAAATATCATGCCACCACAAGGCTTCTTTATGGTGTTGCAGCTTTGGCACATAGAAGTAAACACCACTGCCCTTTGCGGTACGGGTTTGATAGTTATGCAGGTAATACAACACCGCATCAACGAGGCCGCCGGGAACTGGCTCACCGTCAACTAACAAGTGTTTTTCTGGCAGGTGCAGGCCACGCACGCGGGCAATTAATAACGCTGGATTCGGTTGTAACTGGTAATGCTTGCCATTGGCTGGGTCGGTGTGTTCAATGGTTCCGAGGTTGGCGTCGCGTAAATTGATCTGGCCTTGCATCAAGCCGTCCCAAGTTGGTGACTGAGCGTCTTCAAAGTCCGCCATAAACACGTCAACATCAGCATTGAGGGCGTTAATGATCATCTTGCGGTCGACTGGACCGGTGATTTCGAGGTGGCGCTTTTGTAAATCGGTGGGAATAGCGGCAACTTGCCAATCGCCTTGGCGGATGTCGGTCGTTGCAGGGTCGAAGTCCGGCAGCTGACCGCTGTCATAGTCCGCTTGGGTTTGCTCGCGAGCCTGTAAAAGCTCATTGAGGCGAGGGCGATATTGTCGAGTCAGTTTCACCAATAGAGACTTCGCGTCATCGCTAAATAGCGCTGCGAACTCTGGGCTAAGCGTTTCGGTAAACTGTAAATCTTTCGCTGCATTGCTCATAGTGTGACCTGAGTTGTTATGTGTTTGTTAAATCTCAGGCCAGTATGTGCTCAGGTTTGTCATTCATCCAATTTATGGTTTTGATTATAGCCATTCACAGAAATTATAAATAGGCACCATAAACGCAGTGAATAATTGTTTGTTATTTGCTCTTTTGTTCGTTTTGCGACCATAAAAAACCCCAAGCACTGAGTGTGCTTGGGGCTTGTATGTACTATTTTCGCAGCCTTAGATGTGACTTTAGACGTGACCGAAGACTTGGAATGACGCGCTATTGAGCCATAGATGGGTGATGATACTCGCCACATAACCGAGGAAAATCACCGGTGCCCACTTGAGGTGAGACATGAAGGTGTAGTAGCCACGAGCTTGTCCCATTAAGGCCACCCCAGCAGCTGAACCAACCGATAGTAAACTACCACCCGTGCCGGCAGTTAACGTAATGAGTAGCCAATGGCCATGCGACATTTCAGGTTGCATGGTCAACACCGCAAACATCACCGGAATGTTATCGATCACCGCAGAAGCCATACCGAGCACAATGTTGGCATAGGTTGGGTTCCACTGGTTAAAGAGGAAATCGGACATAAGAGCAAATAACAAACAATTATTCACTGCGTTT
>JAMCWV010000080.1 GCA_023481025.1 Gammaproteobacteria bacterium | reverse complement strand
GTACACATCAAGGTGCGCTCGTGATAGTATATTTGGTCATCAGAATGAGTATGAGAAGAAGTTGCACATGGCAAAGAAAGGTTCATTTTTTTCCTCTTTATTTGGTCGTAAAAAGAACGACGAACAGCCGACTGATTCACCGGCTAGTGACGAGTCGACGCTGACAGAAAGCGAAGAGCAGGTTGGGCAAGAGCCTTCAGCTCAGGCACAAGAGCCTGCGATCACCGCGAACGAGCGCAAAAACGAGTTACCTTCGGCGGTGGATGATGCCGCGACGGCAATGCAAGAGTCGGCTGCAGGCGTCGCTGCGAATTATCAGCCAGAACCTGCGCCAGAACCCACGTCCGAACCAGCGCCAGAACCCGTGCCAAGCGTTTCCGCGGAAACCGCAGAGCGTCCAGAGAAGAAGAGCTGGTGGCAGCGACTGCGTGCAGGCTTGCAAAAAACTTCAAGTTCGCTTGGGTCTGGCCTTGCAAACTTGTTCGTGGGTAAGAAAATCGATGACGACCTGTTTGAAGACTTAGAGACGCATTTATTAATGGCTGACGTCGGAGTGGCCACAACCACCAAGATTATCGACGATTTGACGGAGCATGCCTCGCGTCAAGAGTTGAAAGACGCAGATTTGCTGTACACGAAATTGAAAGACGATATGGCAGAGCTGCTGCAGCCAGTGTCGCAACCACTAACTATTAACCAAGGCAATGGCCCGTTTGTGATTTTAATGGTGGGTGTAAATGGCGTGGGTAAAACCACAACCATAGGCAAGCTTGCGCGTCAGTTCCAAAATGAAGGCAAGTCGGTCATGCTCGCTGCGGGTGACACCTTCCGTGCGGCGGCGGTGGAGCAGCTGCAAGTCTGGGGTGAGCGCAATAAAATCCCTGTGGTGGCACAACATACAGGCGCAGACAGTGCGTCGGTTATTTTCGATGCGGTACAAGCAGCAAAAGCACGCAAAGTCGATGTATTAATTGCTGATACGGCTGGTCGTCTGCAGAACAAAGCCAACTTAATGGAAGAGCTGAAGAAAATTACTCGCGTGATGAAAAAGCTCGACGACAGCATGCCGCACGAAGTGCTCTTGACCCTCGACGCTGGCACAGGTCAGAATGCCATTAGCCAAGCTAAGTTGTTTAATGAGGCGGTTGGCGTAACCGGGTTGGTGATGACTAAGCTCGATGGTACGGCGAAAGGTGGTGTGATTTTTGCGCTGGCCGACCAGTTTAAGATTCCAATTCGTTACATCGGTGTGGGCGAGTCACTTGAAGACTTGCGTCCGTTTGAAGCGAATGAGTTTGTTGATGCACTGTTTAATCAACAGGAAATCAGTCAGAGTTAACGTACGGTGAAAAATTCGAGAGCGGTGCGGACGCTGTTCGCGCCCTCGTGCTAAAGCGCAATAACAATAAGAGGCCATGTCGCCAATGATCCGCTTTGAGCAAGTTAGTAAAACCTACCCAGGTGGCTTTCAGGCACTGAAAAAGGTGACCTTTGAATTGCCGCCTGGCGAACTCGCATTCCTTACTGGCCATTCGGGCGCCGGTAAAAGTACCTTATTGCGCTTGGTTGCGCTCATGGAGCGGCCTTCGCTGGGTCGTGTCCTCATTAATGGTCATGACTTAAATAAAATAAAAAGCCGGCAAATCCCTTACTTGCGCCGCGACATCGGCATGATTTTCCAAGACCATCGCCTGCTTATGGATAAAACGGTTTTCGATAATGTCGCCTTGCCTTTATATATCGAAGGATACACGCAAGCTGAAGCAAAAAAGCGCGTGCAAGCGGCCCTCGACAAAGTTGGCTTACGCGGGCATGAACGTAAATTTCCGATTATGTTGTCTGGTGGTGAGCAACAACGGGTTGGCATTGCCCGAGCCATCGTGAATAAACCACCTTTGCTTCTCGCGGATGAGCCAACCGGTAATCTCGACCCTAAACTCTCGTTAGAAATCATGCAATTATTTGAGTCATTGCACCAGGTCGGCGTGTCGGTACTGATTGCGACCCACGATTTAGCCTTAGTGGCGCGGATGCGTCACCGTAACTTAGTGTTGAAAGACGGTTTCATGATTGATGACGGCTTGGCTGGTAGCCATTTCGACCCGCTCGATGAGGAGATGCCGTCATGGGATTAATCAGCAGCGGTTCGAGCAAAAAGCAGAGTAGCGGTGCGCGCAGCGTGAAAATTTCCTTGTGGCGCCGAGTCGTGATGTTTTTTGTGACTAATTTGCAACAGGGTATTGGTAGCCTCGGTGAACTCAGTCGTACGCCATGGGCATCCTTGATGACAATTGCGGTGCTCGGCTTAAGTCTGACCTTGCCAGCAACGCTGTATGTCGTGGTTAAGAATGCCCAGCTGGCCACCGGTGAATGGGACCAAGCCGCGGAAATTAGTTTGTTCTTGCGCAAAGACTTACAAACCCAAGAGTTGCAGTCGTTCCGCGAGCGCGTGCGGCTCATGAATGAAGTTGAGTCGGTGCAATTGATAGACCGTGAAACCGGCTTACGAGAATTCCGCGAAAGCTCTGGGTTTGGCAGTGCGATTGATTATTTACAAACAAACCCGCTGCCTGATGTGCTGATTGTTGTTCCCGTCAGTGAGTTTCGCAGTTATGAGCGTGCACAGCGGCTGTTAACTGTACTTGAGCAAGAGCGAGAAGTGTCATCGGCGCGTCTCGACTTGCAATGGCTCCAGCGTTTGCAGGCGATTGTGAGTGTGGTGGAGAACAGTTTAGCGGCCTTGGCGATCTTACTGTCGCTGGCGGTCGTATTGATTGTTGGCAATACCATTCGCTTGGCGATTCTGAATCGCCGCGACGAAATTATGATTATGAAGCTAGTGGGTGCGACGAACGCCTATATTCAGCGACCATTTCTTTACACTGGTTTTTGGTATGGCGTCATCGGTGGCGTCATCGCTTGGATCAGCACCACTTTAATGGTGTGGTGGATTAGCGCCTCAGTTGCGCAGTTGACGGCTTTGTATGACAGTAGTTTCCGTTTAGCAGGGCTGGGATTTAACGAGATGATGGTCCTGTGGTTGGTGGCGATTATTCTTGGTTTGCTTGGGTCTTGGATTGCCGTTCGTCGTCATGTTGCAGCCATTGAACCGACGTAAAATCGCACTGTCATCAATTCGTTACATCGTTCGTGTATAAGTGGCTTGCAAGGGTAAATTTCTTTGTTAGAATGAAGGACTGTTTGACGCACCGGAAGTGCTATGGAGAACACATTTTACGGAACTTTTTAGTGCTTTTGTGGTCTCAGTTTCAGCTGCCAAATGGCAATTAAAACAACGACCTAAACTTGTTTTGAAAGAATTAACTGAAAGCATTTGTCTGTGAAATATAGAATCGGTTCGCTTGAAGTGAGGGAAGTAAATGACTGCACATACTGAATCAATGGCCTTAATGGTTCCTCGTACGGGAAGCTTAGAAGCCTATATCTCATCGGTGAATAGCATCCCGATGCTCAGTGCAGAAGAAGAAAAGTCACTGGCTGAGCGTTTGCAAGAAAACGGCGATTTACAAGCTGCGAGACAGTTAATCATGTCGCATTTGCGCTTCGTGGTTCATGTTGCTCGTAGCTATCAAGGGTATGGCTTGCCGCAAGCCGACCTTATCCAAGAGGGCAACATTGGTTTGATGAAGGCGGTAAAACGCTTCGACCCAACCGTGGGCGTTCGTCTCGTGTCGTTTGCCGTGCACTGGATTAAAGCAGAAATTCATGAATATGTGTTACGGAACTGGCGAATCGTGAAAGTTGCCACAACCAAAGCGCAGCGCAAATTATTCTTCAACTTACGCAAAGCGAAAAAGCGTCTTGGCTGGTTTACCCACGACGAGGTGAATACAGTTGCGCAAGAGCTTGGCGTGAGCAGCTCGGAAGTGTTGGAAATGGAATCGCGCATGAGCGCACACGACGCAGCATTCGACGCCGGTGTGGATGACAATGACGACAACGAAACTGTATTTGCACCGTCACAGTACTTAGAAGACAAAGCATCTGATGTCGCTGCCACTGTTGAAGCGGAAGATTGGGAAGCGCAAGCGAACCGTCGTTTAGCTCATGCATTGTCTAGCCTCGACGAGCGAAGCCAAGCAATTATTCGTGCGCGCTGGTTGGACGACGGCAACAAAGCGACCTTGCATGATTTAGCTGAAACCTTCCAAGTGTCGGCGGAGCGTATTCGTCAGCTTGAAGCAAACGCGATGAAGAAGCTGCGTAGCGCAATGCAATAAGGTTGATTGCTGCAATTTAACGAGTGTGACTCGTGTAAAACATCTCTCAAGCCAGCCGCCGTGCTGGCTTGTTTATTTTTCGTCGCCGTATCGTGCTCGGCGATCATTTTGAGGATCGTTCATTTGCAGTGTCGTGTTGGTTGTGGCGCTTGTTGTATTGCACCGTCTATTTCGAGTCCAATTCCTGGAATGCCAAATGGCAAGCCAGCGAATACTCGCTGCGTCCAACTGGATGAGAAGAACTTATGTCGGATTTTCGGTCAACCAGAACGGCCGAAGGTTTGCGATGAGTTTACCGCTCAAGAATACGTCTGCGGCCAAACACGCGCTGAAGCATTGATTTTAATTGCAGAGCTAGAACAAGTAACGGCAACCCCAAAACGCTGAGGGCGCAAAATTACCGCCGCATATATGGCGCTGGGTTAATTGGATTGCCTTGATGGCGAATTTCAAAATACAAACTTGCTTCGCGTTGGCCGCCACTTTGCCCGGCCAAGGCAATCACTTCACCGGCGCGTACCGGCTCGCCAACGTTTTTCAGTAAGGCCTGATTGTAGCCGTAAAGGCTCATATAGTGTTCACCATGGTCAATGACCACCACCATGCCGAAACCACGCAACCAGTCGGAGTAAATAACGCGGCCGTCAGCAATCGCCCGTACCGGCGCTTCTAACTCCGTATTCATAACCACGCCGCGCCAACGTACTTGCCCACTGCGTTGCTGACCAAAGCTATGCCGTAGTGTGCCAGTGACCGGCCAATTCAGTTGGCCGCGCAGTTTGGCGAGGCCATCGAGTTGAATGCCTTGTTGCGCCAAGATTTGCTGCAGTGCTGCCAGCAAGTCATTAAGTTCCTTTTCGTTGCGGAGCATGGCTGCTAAATTGGCTTCGTCAGATTGTTGCTCTCGCTGCAAGCGGGCGACCAATTGCTGTTGTTCTTGGCGCTGTTTCGCCAAGGTTTCCCGCTGTTGCCGCTGCTGCTCAAAGGTGCGCGCTAAGGTTTGGCGTTGCTGCTCAACGTCCGCTTTCACCTGTTCAAGTTGAGTTTCTAAGGCGTGTAGTTTTTCGAGTTCAGCAAGACGCGCGTCATTGAGGAATTCATAATAGGTTAACATGCGCTCAAATTTAGCTGGACTTTGCTGGTTGAGTAACATTTTCAGAAAGCCTTCGTCGCCATTGCGATAGGCGGACTCAATTTGATCGGCGAGCAAGTTCGCTTGTGTTGTCACCTCACCCTGCAAACGCTCTTGTTCGTTCTCAAGTTCGAGAATATGGCCTTCCACTTGGGCGACTCGAAGTTCGGTTTGGCGCAAGGTTTGACTGGCTTGCTGAACCTTGGTTTCGAGGTCACGAAGTTCTCGTTCGGTACGCGATAGCCGTTCTTGGCGGCGCTCGATTGCGCGCCGTTGTTGTTGAATTTCGCGTTGCAGGGCAGCAAGTTGTTGTTCGGCCCGCGCTTGTTCTGCGCGCGGGTCGTTGGCAAAGCTTGCTGAAGTACCCCAGACACTCGCGGTTGCAAGCAAGCACAACAACGCAATAAGGAGACTCGCGCGTTGCTTGCCATTTGCGTGCGTACCGGTAGGGTGCATGGGTGTCCTTGCCTTGTTGTTATTTTAGTTTTTAATCCGCATCAGTACTTTACCTGTCATTTCTGGCGGTGTCTCCATACCGAGTAACGATAGCATGGTTGGTGCGATATCTGATAAGGCGCCACCACTGACTGGCTCGGCTTCTCGGCCAACATAAATAAAGGGGACAAGGTTACTGGTGTGAGCGGTGTGCGACTGACCTGTTTGATGATCGTTCATTTGCTCCGCATTACCGTGGTCAGCAGTAATTAAGCACTCACCACCATGACGTTGAAGGGCATCGACCACACGGCCAACTGCTAGGTCGACCGCTTCGCAGGCTTTCACTGCGGCTTCGAAATTCCCCGTGTGACCGACCATGTCGCCGTTTGGGTAGTTACAAATGATGACGTCAAAACGACCACTTTCAATCGCCTCGACCAATGCGTCGGTTAGTTCAACGGAACTCATTTCTGGTTGTAAGTCGTACGTGGCTACTTTCGGAGAAGGAATGAGTACACGCTCTTCGCCGTCAAAGGTGTCTTCGCGCCCGCCACTAAAGAAGAACGTCACGTGAGCGTACTTCTCAGTCTCAGAAATTCGCAACTGAGTTTTTCCATGTTTCGCGAGCCATTCGCCAAGGACGTTGTCGAGTGACTCTGGCGGGAATGCGACCGGCGCCTGAATGTCTGCGGCATATTCGGTTAACATCACAAATTCCGCAAGTTGTGGTTTTGGCTCGCGGTCGAACTCGTCAAATTCGGCGTCGACGAAGACGCGGGTTAACTCGCGTGCACGGTCGGCCCGGAAGTTCATAAAGAATACCGCGTCATGATCCGTCATTGGGGTTTGTTCGCCAATCCAAGTTGGCTGGACAAACTCGTCGCTTTCGTCGCGGTCATAAGCTAGCTCAAGGCCGCTGACTGCGTCGTCAACCTGAAACGCGCCTTGGGCTTGAGTGAGTAAGCGCCAAGCCTTTTCAACGCGATCCCAACGATTGTCGCGGTCCATGGCAAAGTAGCGGCCGCACAAGCTAGCGAAACGAGCACCGGACAAGTTTGCAAATTCCGATTGAAAACGTTCAAGCGAAGCCTTCGCCGAACGTGGCGGCGTGTCGCGGCCGTCAAGAAATGCATGAACCAGGACTTCCTTGGCACCCCGAGCTTTGGCAAACTTCACCATCGCGAGTAAATGATCTTCGTGACTATGCACACCGCCTGGCGAGAGCAAGCCCATGACATGAACGCGCCCATTGGCGGCAATGGCTTTGTCGAGTGCTGTAAGGAGCACAGGGTTCTGTTCAAACTCACCGTCGTCAATGGCTTTGGTGATGCGGGTGAAGTCCTGATACACCACACGGCCGGCGCCTAAATTGACGTGGCCCACTTCGGAATTACCCATTTGCCCGTCAGGCAAACCAACAGCCATGCCCGAGCCGTCGATTAAGGTATGCGGCGCAGTTTGGTACAAGCGGTCGAGGTTGGGCGTGTGTGCGGCCGCAATCGCATTGTCCGGCGCAGCCTCCCGCGAACCCCAACCGTCTAAAATAAGCAGTGCGAGAGTTTTTTTGCGGGTATCAGTGGCGGCCATGTCAGTTCCTCTTTTACATCAATGCGAAAGGTCACTTACGAAATGAAAATCATTCCAAAAAATATTGCCCAAGTTTAACGTATTTAGGGGCTAGAAGCACCTCAAAAGTGCAGATTTTACTGGCATCTGAGTGCTGAGTCGGTATACTCTTGCGCAAACTTTTGAACGCATTTTACACCATGGCGTTCAAAATAAAGTATCACAGGAGAGGTCATGGAACAGTTTTTCCAATTTGTTACCGAACATTACATTTTAAGCACGTTGTGGGTGATTGTTTTTGTTATGTTGGTAATGGATATCGCTAAAAAGCGGTTTTCATCCGTGCAGCCGTTGAAGCCGCAAGAAGCGGTTATCAAGGTGAATCGTGGCGGCGTATTCGTTGACATTCGTGGTGACGAAGACTTTGCAAAAGGCAATATTACTGGTTCAAAGCATCTGCCGATGGAAAAAGTTCGTGCAGGTGACTTTAAAACCCTTGAGAAATTTAAAGACGCCCCCATTGTGACTGTATGCAACTACGGAAACACTGCGCGGGCCGCTGCGACTGCCTTGGCTAAAGCAGGATTTTCTCAGGTGTATGTGCTGCAGGGTGGCCTGCAAGCATGGCAAGGAGCGAGCCTACCAGTGAGTAAGGCTCCAGAAAAACAACAAAAGAAGAAGAAATAGAATCGCTCCTTTGAAAGCGCAGCGACATCTAAATTTCATTTCACAACATTAAGTTAAAGCAGGTAAGTACAATGGCTGAAGAGCAAAACAACCAAGCAAATGGCGCAGCACAAACCGAACAACAAGCAAACGCGCAATTCTCAATTCAACGCATCTATGTGAAAGACGTTTCTTTCGAAGCGCCTAACAGCCCTGCGATCTTCCGCAAAGAGTGGAAGCCAGAGTTAAGCGTTGACATGAATGTGAGCAACACGAAGTTAGAAGAAGGCGTTCACGAAGTCGTCCTTACATTGACTGTGAAAAATACAGTTGAAGGTGAAGTCGCTTTCTTATGTGAAGTCGCTCAGGCTGGTATCTTCACTATTCCTGCTGACATCCCAGAGCAAGCAATGGCGCACACGGTTGGCGCATTCTGCCCAACTATTTTGTTCCCATATGCACGTGAAGCGGTTTCTGCATTAGTGACTAAGGGTACCTTCCCGCAGTTGAACTTAGCACCAATCAACTTTGACGCAGAC
>JAMCWV010000165.1 GCA_023481025.1 Gammaproteobacteria bacterium | reverse complement strand
GCAAAATCAGCTGGCATTTTATCAGCGTGAAATTCAGCATCATCCGGAAATCCCGAGGCTCCACTATAATGTCGGCTACATTTACGTCAATCGCGGCGATTTGCAAAGTGCCGAAGCTTATTTCCGCCAAGCCTTTTTCGTGGCTTGGCAGCAAGATCGTGTGACACTGCAGGTTATCTCCGGAATTATGGAAATTTTCTTCCTGCGTAACGACTTTGACTCCTTACAGCGCTTGTTCATGGAGCTTGAGCAGTCATTTATGGACAATGCACCTTGGCGCAGTAGGCTCTATTCGATTCTTTCGATGCTCTACATTAATGCTGGGCATTGCGACATTGCCGCGGATTATTTAGAAGCCGCGCTGGAGATTGATCCGGAAAATTCGCAAGCGCACCAATTAATAGCGCAATGCGCTGCGAACTAAGCTGACGCACTCATTTGAACGCACTATGCACTCATTTGAATGCACTGCGCACTCAAATGAGTGCAGTGACGAAAAATGAGCTCGATTAAGGCGCGAATTGATTTACCGCAGCAATGAAGTCTGCCAGCGACTCGGCGTGCTGGCATTTTGCTTTCTCTGGCTCCGGTAATCCCCGCAGCCCATGCGCGCTGGCGATGATAGCTTTGCCATAGGCGAGTGCTTCGAAGGTTTTTACTTTACTGCCGCCACCCGAAAATATGGGTACAAGTACCACCTGCGCCTGCTGATAAATGCCACTCAGGTCGGGTGCGTTGATTGCACTGACACCCCCGATCGGGTACGATTATCGGCATAAAAGTAGTATGAAAAAATAAAAAACAACAAGGTGTTGAGAGACTATGAGCACGGAATTGCCAAAAGTAGCGTTGCAGGCGACTTGTAACGGCCTGATTTACGACTGGAGTTATCAGTTTTTAACCCCAGAGCAAGTCGAGGCGTATGCGCAAAAGCGCTTACCGAAGCATTTTGCCGAAGCGCGCGAACAACTACTCAACGGCACATATAAAAATATTTCGGAAGGCCGTGACGTCAGTCATGTGTTGTCCCGTGGCCGCCACTCTGTGCTCAACGATGGTGATCAGTCTAAATTTGCCAATTTGACGCGCAAATTACGCAGTGGTCAGTGGTTAGTCGAAACACGCCCCCCGATCGAAAACGTCGTCAATATTGGCGTCGGCGGCTCTGATCTCGGTCCCTTGCTGGCCAGCTTCGCCCTGAAAGAATTTGCTACCGATATTCAGAATCACCAGTTAAACACTCATTTTGTATCCTCGATGGACGGCGGTCAGCTGTATGCGGTGCTGCCAATTGTCGATCCGGAAACCACCGTTTTTGTGATTACTTCGAAAAGCTTTGGCACGATAGACACGTTCGCCAACGTCGACACGGTTAAGCTGTGGGCGCAAGAGGGCTTGTCTCAGCACGGTAAAACCCTGCAGGATTGGATGGAAAGCCATGTTATTGGTATTTCTGCGAATACCAAAAAAATGACCGAGTATGGTATTCCGCCTGCACATCAGCTGACTTTTCCTGAGTCGATCGGGGGGCGTTTTTCGATGTGGTCCGCAATTGGCCTTGCCATCGCCACCAGCTGCGGTGTGCAAGTCTTCCAGCAGATGCTCGAAGGCGCGCGCTTGATGGACGAACACTTTGGTCGTGCCGAAGTGAAGTTACGGTGCTCGAATGCCAAGTCGGTAATTGGTGTCTATAACCGGGAAGAGCGGGGAATTAATAACCTCGCGATTTTACCCTACGACGGTCGTTTCCGGCATTTGCCCAGTTACCTGCAGCAGTTGGATATGGAGAGTAACGGTAAACAATATACCGCTACTGGTGAGGCGATTGACTATCCGACTGGGCCGATTATTTGGGGTGGCTTTGGCCCCAACGGCCAGCATGCGTTTTTCCAGCATTTACATCAGGGTTATGACCGTTTTGCGGCGGATTTTGTCGCTGTTTTACATCGTGATACGAAGAAATTTAGCCCACAGGTGCGTCAAAGCTTGCGTGGGCAACAACATTTGTCGGTGGCGAATTGCTTAGCGCATCGACGCCTGATGGCCGTTGGCCAAGCCAGTGACACACCAGCAAATCATTATCCGGGTGGACATCCGAACAGTTTGCTGGCGCTAAAAGAGCTTACGCCGGAAACGTTCGGTGCCATTATTGCGGCCTACGAGCACAAAGTATTTACCCAAGGGGTCATTTGGGGACTGAACTCGTTTGACCAACCGGGTGTTGAGCTGGGTAAAGAAATTGCAAAAGATACCTTTAAAGCCGTGATCAATAAGAAACTCGGTAGCGATGACGAAGTGTTATTTGACGCTTCCACCGATGCCCTGATTCAATGGGTCCACGACTAATAGAATAACAACGGCAACTTTACAAGGTTTAGGTCCATGTCGAGCTGGTACGTTCTACAATGCAAAGTCAGACAAGAGCAACGCGCGCAGCTGAATGTTGAGAATCAAGCGTACGTCACCTGTTTGCCGACCATGACGGTGACCAAACGTGTCGCCGGCAAGCGCCAATCGGTGCGTGAACCCGTATTTCCCGGGTACTTATTTGTCCAGATTGATCTTGAAACGGCCAATTTTAACGCGCTCCGCAGTACGCGCGGCGTGTACGGTTTTGTTCGTTTTGGCGGAGTGCCAGCGCAAATTCCGAGTCATGTCATTGCTCAATTGCAAGCACTGGAAGAGCAAACTGAGCAAGAGCCAGTCAATACCGGGCTGTTTAGCGCCGGCACTTTGGTTGAAGTCACCGACGGCCCGTTTGTTGGCTTGAAAGCGGTTTATCAGTTGCCGAAAGGCGAAGATCGCTGCTTGGTGTTGCTCGATATGCTTGGAAAACAACAACGTATCGAAATTGAAGAGCGTTTATTAAAAGGTGCGTCATAATCTGTCGCAGCAGTTGAAGTGCACCACGATTACAAGTACAACAAGGTCCACGTGCGCCATTAAAATACGTTATGATGGTCACGCAGGGGAATTTGGGGCCCGTAACTCACGGGCGGTAGCGTGTCTGTCGCGGCTCGTTTCTCGACACCAAGGCAAAGCATACGCAACGAATAACGACTACAGGAACTGCAACGTGATTAAGCAACTCACACAATTATTGGGCGCGGGAATCCTCGCTGTGACCCTTTCCAGCTGTGCCCTGAATAGTGGCAGTCAGCCGAGCAGCAGTATTTCCGAAGAATTTCATCATTGGGCATTTTCACAAGCCCGCGCCATCAGCATTCCGGCTGAGGCTAGCGGGCAACTCGAAAATGGCCGTGTTGGCGATCAACTTAACTTGGGCACGACACCGTGGGGCAGTCGCACGGTGTTGACCCTGACTGAGCGCTATTTCGCGGCTAGCGGGCGTCCCTGTTATCGCGGCAGTATTCAAACAAGCGAAACTCCCTATACAACTGCAGTGATCTGTCGCTATGCTGACAACCAGTGGCAAGCGACGCGTAATGTCACTGACCCAGCGCAACAAGCTCGCGAGGTAAGTGCAAATGATTACTAATGGCTTACGCCGTGTGCATGCTCGGTCGTTCATGCGCGGATTCAATTTGGCAGCGAAAGCGATCAAGTTCGGTGCCTTAACTCTCAGTGCGTTGCTCTTTAGTGCTGCAGTAAACGCACAGTCCATTGGTGACTTGCCTGCAGATCAGCGTGCCCAAGCGTTGCAAGCGGCGCAGGCTCAACAACAGCAAATGCAAGAACAACCAGTGCGCACCGATTGGCGGACCGGTAATTATGGTCCGGTGCCGGACGAACTGAACCAGCGTCAACGGGACGAAATTAAGCCATTTGGTGCGGACTTGTTCTCCGGTGGTTTTCGCGGTTTACGCTCGGACGGTCTCAACCCTGAGTATCGCGTGTTGCCGGGCGACCAAGTGACCTTACGCATTTGGGGGGCGATAGACGTTGACCGTGTGTTACCGGTGGATGCGCAAGGGAATATCTTTATCCCCAGTGTTGGACCAGTGAAAGTGCAGGGCGTCAGTCATCGTCAGCTGGACGCTACAGTGCGTGCGGCGGTGCGTGACGTGTATCCGGAAAATGTCAGCGTCTATACCAACTTACAAGGCGTGCAACCGGTTGCAGTGTTTGTCACTGGCTTCGTGCAGAAACCAGGACGCTATGCCGGGGTGCCGAGCGACTCGATTTTATATTTCCTTGATCAAGCGTCAGGTATCGATGAGGAAGCGGGTAGCTACCGTCGTGTGCGTTTGCTCCGTCAAGGCGAAACGATTGCCAATATTGACCTGTATGAATTCATTTATAGCGGCCTGCTAGATCACCCGCAACTGCAAGACGGCGACACCCTTGTGGTCGAGCGACGTGGGCCGGTGGTAACGGTGCATGGTGAAGTAGCGCGGGCGTATCACTTTGAACTGACCGAGTCGGATACACCGGGCGAGCTGATCACGGAATTAGCTCACCTGCGTACCGGCGTCTCCCATGCACTGATTCGCGGTAAACGTGAGCAGCGGCCGTTCTCGCGCTACTTGGTGTTGAGTGATTTCCGCGAAGCGAATATTACCAACGGCGATGAAGTTTTGTTTATGGCCGACCGCCAAGGCGATAGTATTGTCGTCCAGCTTGAAGGTGCGCATTTAAGTCAGTCGTATTTTGTCGTGCCCAAAGACGCGACTTTGCATGAGCTGCTTAATAGTATTGCAATTAACCCGCGTGAAACCGCCTATGAGGCGATTTCGATTCGCCGTGAGTCGGTTGCCGAGCGGCAGAAAGTTGCCTTGGAAGAATCCTTGCGCCGCTTAGAAACGACCTATTTAGGCGCGTCGTCGAGTACGGTCGAAGAAGCCACCATTCGTATTCGCGAAGCGGAATTGATTACTCAGTTTGTGCAGCGTGCTCGGGAAGTGGAGCCGAATGGTCGTTTAGTAGTGAGTTACAATGACCAAGTGGTCGATATTCGCTTGCAAGACGGCGATATTGTGACCTTGCCGCAGCGCACCGACTCGATTTTAGTGAGTGGCCAAGTCTACATTCCGCAGTCAGCGGTGTACTTACCGAACAAATCAGCGCGTGACTACATTACCGGCGCGGGCGGTTTTAGTGAGCAAGCGGACACACGTCGAATTTTGATTTTGCGCCAGAACGGTGAAGTGCGCGATGCCAGCGAAGTTGCGTTGCGTCCGGGTGACGAGATTCTTGTCCTGCCGAAAGTGGAAACCAAGAGCTTGCAAACCGCCTCGGCGATTACGCAGATTCTTTATCAGGTGGCCGTGGCCACGCGGATTGCTCTTGATCTCTAAACGGGTACATGTGGTAGCGCAACGATGAATGCGATGCAAACGCATAAGCCGCGCACGCCGTGGCAAGTCACAATGCATGTGTGGCATGCCATGTTCATGCGCGAGACGATGGCGCGGATTACTCAAGATCGCATGGGGCCGGTATGGTTGATCCTCGAACCGATTCTGCATGTGATGATTCTGGTTTGGGTACGGACGTTACTCGGCAGAACCGGCCGCTTGATTCCGGGAGCCGAGTTTATTCCATGGTTGATTGTCGGTATTCTAACTTTCTTTATGTTCCGCAATATCATGAATCGCGGTATGTCTGCGGTTGATGCCAATCGTGCCCTCTATGCCTATCGGCAAGTCCACCCCGCCGACACCATTTTTGCCCGCTTTGCGCTCGAAACCACTTTGCAATCGTTGGTCTTGGTATTGAAAATTTTCGGCTTAACCTTAATCGGAATTGCCGTTATTCCACATGCGCCCTTGGAAATGATTTGGGTTTGGCTGTGGGTTGCACTGCTTGGTCTCGGTGTCGCCTTAATTCTGTCACTTCCGTTTACCTTGGTGCCGGAATTGCGCCGAATTATTACGCTGATTACCTTTCCCTTGTACATGTTGTCGGGCGTAATCTTTCCAGTGTTTATGTTCCCGCACGGGCTCCGTGAGTATTTGTTATATAACCCGGTTTTACATGCGGTTGAGCTAGTGCGGATGCAGGTTTTTAGTACCTACCATTCGGTGCCCGGCATTGACCTCGCCTATGTGCAGAAGTTTGCTATTGTCGCCATCCTGCTCGGTTTAATCTTGCAAGTGCGTTTTAAAGTACGCCTGATTGCGTCGTAGTCGAGGGCGAAAGTATGAGTACTGATACCCAGCAAAACCAAGCGGAAAACCCAAGCTTAGATGTCGCCACGCTGCGTGAAAACGGCCCTTATGCGATTGAAGCGATTGATCTTTGGAAACGCTATCACGGTCCTTTTGGTGGTGACTGGGTTTTAAAAGGGGTCAATTTTAAAATACCGCAAGGCGTCTCGGTTGGCGTGGTTGGCCGCAATGGTGCCGGTAAATCAACCTTGTTGAAACTAATTGGCGGCATGGACTCACCCGATCGCGGCAAGCTCAAGGAGCATGTGCGCATCAGCTGGCCAATTGGTCTGTCTGGTGGCTTGCAGGCGTCGATGACCGGACGGCAGAACACCAAGTTTGTGGCACGGATTCATGGTGGTGACCGTGACATCAATACGATTATTCAGAAAGTACAAGACTTCGCCGAAATTGGCAGTGCGTTTGACCAACCGATTCGAACCTACTCGAGTGGGATGCGCAGTCGGTTGAATTTTGGCTTGTCATTGGCCTTTGACTTTGACGTCTATATTTCCGACGAAGCCACGGCTGTCGGCGATGTCACTTTTAAAGAAAAGGCCAAGGCTGCTTTTCATGAACGTATCGGTAAAGCCAGCCTGATTATGGTCTCGCACAGCGTCAATATTCTGCGCGATTTATGCCAAGCAGGCATTTTCCTGCATGAAGGTCAGGCGTATTGGTATGATCGTATCGATGATGCAATTGACGCCTATTACCAATCGATAGGCCAGCCGACGCAGAAAGAAGCGGCGGAACTGAAAGCACAAAAACAACGCGAGGCTGCGGAAGCACGCGCAGCCAAAAAGGCGGCAGAGAAAGAAGCCGCGAAAGCCGAGAAGGCAGCAGCCAAAGCAGCAGAGAAGGCCGCTGCTAAAGCGCAAAAAACACCACCACCTAACGAATAATGAGCGACGCGGGTCGCAGCAAGAGACGCTTCATGAACCTAAAACAAAAAATCACCAAGAAGAATACGGTTGCCTTTGCGAAACGCCAGCCACACTGGGCGCTCGCTATTCTGTTTATCGCCGGTATGGCCTTGTACTGGAGCGTGCTGGTGACCGAACGCTATGTGTCGACGGCGCATATCGTGATGGAAAGCCCATCGATTAACCCGGTGGGCATGAACATTTCGAGTTTGCTTTCCGGTGCGGCGGGTTCAAGTGATTTGTTGTTGCTGAAAGATCATTTGAACTCGGTCGACATGGTGCTACGTCTCGACGAAGCCTTAAATTTGCGTGAACATTACAGCAATCCGCGCATCGATGCGTGGTCGCGACTGAATGCCGAGGCGCCGATCGAAACCTTTTACGCCTATATGCAGAAACGCACACGGATTGAGTTTGATGATTATGCGGGTGTATTGCGCGTACAAGTGCAAGCGTATGAGCCGGCGATGGCTCAACGTATTACTGAACTCTTGCTCGAGTTTGGTGAAGCGCACATGAATGAGATGGGTCAGCGCTTAGCGCGTGAGCAGGTCGCTTTCATTGAAGAACAAGCGAATACCCTCGAACAACGTTTGTACGCGGCACGAGAAGAACTGCTGTCGTTCCAAAACCGTTATGGCCTTGTTTCACCGACCGGCACCGTGGAAGCCACGTTCGAGACGGTCAGCCGTTTGCAGGCAGAAAAAGCAGTGGCTGAGGCGCGCAAAACAGCATTGAGTAGTTTTCAGTCGTTAACGTCGCCAGAAATGGTGCGCATTCAGGCAGAAATTTCTGCGCTTGAGCAACAAATTGAAAAAGAACAAGCAAAGATGGCATCCGCAACCGGTGATTCACTCAACCGCGTGTCGGCAGAGTACGCGACACTCGAGTTACGCGCTAAGTTTGCCTTGGAGTTGTATTCGAATACCTTGGTTGCGCTTGAAACGACGCGCGTTGAAGCGGCGCGGCAGTTAAAAACCATTTCGGTATTACAATATCCAACCTTGCCGCAATTCGCCACCGAGCCAAATCGCAGTTACAACATTACCTTGTACCTTTTATTCACCCTGTTTTTAGCGGGCATCGCCCACTTGATTCGAGCGATTATCCTCGACCATAAAGATTAACTATGCAATTGATTGAAACTGATATTCACGATGTATTCATTTGTGAGCAGCGTGTCTTCCAAGATGAACGCGGCTTTTTTCTCGAAAGCTACAACCAGAAGCGCTTTGACCAAGCGCTAGGTCAGTCAGTGGTGTTTGTCCAAGACAACCACTCAAAATCGCAACATGGTGTGTTGCGTGGGCTGCATTTTCAAACCGAACATGCGCAGGGTAAGCTCGTGCGCTGCACCCAAGGCCGGGTGTTCGATGTGGTCGTGGATATTCGCCCAGACTCGCCCAATTATGGCCAGTGGGTGGGTGTCGAGTTGAGCGCCGATAATTTCCGGCAGTTGTGGGTTCCGCCCGGACTTGCTCATGGTTTCTTGGTGCTCAGCGACAGCGCTGAGTTCGTCTATAAAACGACAGATTTTTATATGCCTGAGTATGAAAAGTCGATTCGCTGGGACGACCCGACCCTGGACATTGCTTGGCCACTCGC
>JAMCWV010000212.1 GCA_023481025.1 Gammaproteobacteria bacterium | reverse complement strand
TCTGTGTCAGAAGGTCATCCTGATAAAATTGCAGACCAAATTTCTGATGCAGTACTTGATGCGATTCTCGCTCAAGACCCAAAAGCCCGTGTGGCATGCGAAACGTTTGTCAAAACCGGCATGGTTTTAGTTGGCGGTGAAATCAACACTAATGCTTGGGTTGATATTGAAGAGCTGACTCGCGACACCGTGCGTAAAATTGGCTACGTCCACTCGGACATGGGGTTTGACGCCGACAGTTGTGCTGTCTTAAATGCGATTGGTAAACAGTCACCGGACATTAACCAAGGGGTTGACCGTGAACGCCCGGAAGACCAAGGTGCCGGCGATCAAGGGTTAATGTTCGGCTATGCGACCAATGAAACGGCTGAACTAATGCCTGCGCCGATTATGTATTCGCATCGCTTAGTACAAAAGCAAGCCGAAGTGCGCAAAGCTGGTCTTGACTGGTTGCGCCCTGATGCGAAAAGCCAGCTGACCTTTATCTATGACAACGGCAAGCCCGTAGGCATTGATGCCATTGTGTTGTCGACGCAACACGCACCAGAAGTTAGCTTGCAAGAAGTACGTGACGGCGTCTTCGAGCATATTATTCAACCGGTACTGCCTGCTGAATGGCTTACCAAGGAAACCAAAATTCACATCAATCCAACCGGTCGCTTTGTAATTGGCGGACCAATGGGTGACTGTGGTTTAACCGGCCGGAAAATTATCGTCGACACCTATGGCGGCATGGCACGTCACGGTGGTGGTGCGTTTTCGGGTAAAGACCCATCCAAAGTTGACCGTAGCGCAGCGTATGCCGCTCGCTATGTTGCCAAAAACCTTGTAGCGGCTGGCTTAGCTGACCGCTTGGAGCTGCAAGTGTCTTATGCTATTGGTGTCGCCGAGCCGACGTCCATTAGCATCGAAACTTTTGGAACCAGCAAGTACGACGAAGAAACTCTTATTCGTTTAGTACGTGAACATTTTGACCTTCGCCCGTATGGTATTTTGAAGATGCTCGACCTTGAGCGTCCAATTTACCTTCCAACGGCAGCGTATGGCCACTTCGGTCGTGAAGAATTCCCATGGGAACGAACTGACAAAGTGGATGCGATTTTAGCGTCGCTGTAGTTTACAACTTAAGCTCCTAGCATAAGTCGTCCACTGAAGCCGCAAGAGCCCTGCTCTCGCGGCTTTTTTCTTGCCGTTTTCTTGTCTTATCAACATTGCCAACGCCCAACTTCTGAACTAAGCTGAAATTTACAAAAATAACGATTTGTCAGTAGGTTAAACTCACGAGGCAGGCTATGAACGACGATAAAAACATGATTCCCGGCATTAATGTGAAACAACAACTTGGTCCTGCGCTGATTCAAGCGTTGATCTTAGTGATTTTGCGCTTCTTCACGATCCCGTTGCGAATTTGGTTGGGCGCAATGGCTCGACTTGCAGAACTTCATGAAGAAACCCGCAACGAGTCAGACTCAACGAAAACCACTGAATTCCCAGTACTCGACTGGTTCCGTCGCGCCTGGGACGGCGTCATTCTGCTCTGGTGGGTTGCCGGCGGCATATTTGTCGCTTTTGGTTTCCTCGGTGGCATTTTCATGTATGGCTTTATGGAGTCTTTGGGCGCTGCGTTAGCGTCAACGGTCGTGATCTATTTCTCGGTCATATTCATTTCACTGATGAAAGAGTCCATGATCCTGCTGCTTTCCATCGCCACGAACGTTGAAAGCATTCGTCGCAAGCGCTCTTAGTTCGCACGAGCTGCACACGTAATTGAAAAGGCCAGACCCCTTGCCGCTTCTACACCGGAGCGGTAACATGACGTTAATAGCGAATGTTTTGACGACTGTTGTAACGATCAAGCGGCAAGGATCTGTATGCGAATTTCTCGATTTTTTCAGCCTCAAACCTACACCTTAAATGGCGTATTCCAATTGAGCGATGAAGTCGCTCATCACGCGAGCCGCGTCTTGCGCTTGCCAGTTGGGGCAATCATCGAGCTATTTAATGGTGATAATCACACTTATACCGCCGAAATCACCGCGGTCAGCAAAAAAAGCGTCGAAGTGAAAATCACTGCAATTCGCGAAGCCTCGGTCGAGTCCGACCTAAAAATCCACCTCGCTCAAGGCATCAGCAAAGGGGATCGGATGGACTTCGTACTGCAAAAATCTGTCGAGCTCGGCGTGCACGCCATTACCCCGTTGTTTACAGAGCGTTGTAACGTCAAACTCAGCGGCGATCGTCTGGAGAAAAAACAAGAGCAATGGCAAAAAATCGTGATTGCGGCTTGTGAACAGTCAGGCCGTAACTTTGTCCCCAAGGTACTGCCTGCCATGAAGCTTAGCGACTGGCTTGCCACAGAACGCAGCGGTATTACAGTGACCCTCGACCCGCACGTCGCTACGCCGTTTGCAGGCTTAGCGGAAGCGAACGAATACCACTTATTGATTGGCCCGGAAGGCGGTTTTTCCGAACACGAAGTCTTAGCCACCGCTACCGCAGGCTGTCACCCGGTTCAACTCGGGCCTCGAATTTTACGTACCGAAACTGCAGCACTTGCAGCCATAACTGCGTTACAATGCCATTTTGGCGATCTAGGTTAGGAGCCGTCCATGATCCGTGTTGCTATTGTAATGGACCCCATTGCGTCCATTACCACATACAAAGACACTAGTTTCCGTATCGCACTGGAAGCCCAAGCCCGTGGTTACGAATTATTGTACCTGGAGCTTGCCGACATGTTTATCGAGCAAGGAACCGCTAAAGCGCGGGTACGCCCATTGCAAGTTTGGGACCGCAGCGAAAACTATTACCAACTCGGGGCCGACCAAGTGGTCAATATGGGCGATCTTGACGTCATTTTCATGCGCAAAGATCCCCCGTTTGATATCGAGTTTGTGTACGCCACCCATTTACTCGACTTGGCTGCTCGTGATGGAGCCTTAGTTGTGAACCGCCCGCAAAGTTTGCGCGATTGCAGCGAGAAATTATTCACCGCCTGGTTCCCAGATTTGATTCCAGCAACGTTAGTCTCGCGCAGTACCAAACAAATTCGCGAGTTTCATCAGCAGCACAAAGATATTATTTTGAAGCCGCTGGATGGCATGGGCGGCGCGTCCATTTTTCGGGTTGATGCCGACGGTGCTAACCTAGGTGTCATTATTGAAACCTTGACCAACCATGGTAAACGCTTTGCGATGGTCCAAGAGTACTTACCGGCGATTAAAGATGGTGATAAACGCATTTTAATTATCAATGGCGAGCCGGTGCCGTATTCGTTAGCACGCATTCCCTCCGCAGGCGAAACCCGAGGCAACCTAGCAGCCGGAGGGAGTGGCCGTCCACAACCACTGAGCGACAGTGACCTCGCACTGGCCAAGAAAATTGGTCCGGTTCTTAAAGAAAAAGGTCTGTACTTGGTCGGTTTAGACGTGATTGGCGATCGCATCACAGAAATTAATGTTACAAGCCCAACCTGTATGCGCGAAATCGAAAACGCCTACCAAATTAATATCGCAGGTCAATTATTTGATGCTGTTTTGGCTGATTTACCTTCAGCCTCCCGTTCATAACAGGAGTGGATATGTCAGACACCCCGAAGAAAGCACCGTTTCAGAGCCTGCAGAATCATTTTTTGATTGCTATGCCGGGGCTCAATGACCCGTTTTTTCACCATACTGTGACCTACGTGTGTGAACACAACGAAGAAGGTGCCATGGGTTTAGTGATTAACCAACCGGTCGGCCTGACAGTGGCTAGTTTGCTTGAGCAAATTGACGTGGAAGTCACCACGAAACGTGCACTCGAAGACATTCATGTTTTGACGGGTGGCCCAGTTGCTACCGATCGCGGCTTTGTCTTGCACCCACCGCAAGAAGGTTGGCGTAGCAGCTTGCAGCTCAGCGACGAGATCATGATCACCACCTCACGGGATATTCTTGAATCGCTCGGATCCGACCGCGCGCCGCAACATTTCTTGCTTACGCTCGGTTATGCAGGGTGGGACGCCGGCCAGCTGGAAGAAGAGCTCGCTGATAATTCGTGGTTGACCATTCCTGCTGATGCCGATTTGCTTTTCCATACCCCAACCGCGCAACGTTGGGAAAAAGCTACCGAGCGGCTAGGCTTCGATATCAGCCAATTATCCAGCGAAGCAGGGCACGCCTAAGTGAGCATTCTTGGTTTTGATTATGGCACTAAGAGTATCGGTGTTGCCGTGGGTACGACCTTCACCGGGACCGCATCGCCTTTAGTCGCACTCAAAGCGACCGACGGCAATCCGAACTGGGAGCAGGTCGAAAAATTACTTAACGAGTGGCAACCCGCGCTATGTGTGGTGGGCTTACCGCTCAACATGGACGGCACAGAGCAACCCTTAACCGCACAAGCCAAGAAGTTTGCCAACCGTTTGCATGGTCGTTTTGGCGTGCAAATTCACCTGCAAGACGAGCGCTTAACCACGGTGAGTGTTCGCGAAGAGCTCTTTTCCCGGGGCGGCTTTCGTGAGCTACAAAAAGGCCGCGTCGATAGCGCCGCGGCCTGTGTTATTTTGGAAGACTACTTTTCAAGTCTGGGCGCTAGCTAAGGCTGGCGCTCTAGCTCAACCACCGGCGCCACATCGGTACAGCCGATCACAAATTCTCTTCGGCGTACTGCGCCAAACTAGAACGGACCACGCCGTTGAGGTTCATCGTCGAACTGCCGTAGTAATTCTTAAAGCGCTCAACAATAAAGGTTAAGCCTGAAGTAACAGCCGTTAAGTAGTAACTGTCGATTTGCGCCAAGTTACCCGAACAGATAATTTTCGTACCTGCGCCGCAGCGCGTAATAATTGTTTTTAACTGGCTTGCGGTTAGATTCTGCGCCTCGTCAAGAATGACCACCGCATTTTGAATACTGCGGCCACGCATGAAATTCAGCGACTTAAACTGAATATTTGCTTTCTTCATGGTGAACTCAAGGCTTTCATCCATATGTTCATCATGCTTATGCAAAACTTCCAACGAGTCAGTAATGGCAGCTAGCCACGGTGCCATTTTCTCTTCCTCTGTACCCGGCAAAAAGCCAATCGACTCGGCAATTTCCGGGGTATTGCGCGTGACGATGATTTTCTCGTACATGCCCTTTTCCACCACCTGCTCAAGCGCCGTGGCCAGTGCCAGTAAGGTTTTTCCGCAACCGGCCGGACCGGTCAGAATGACCAAGTCTTGGCTAGGATCAAGTAGAGCATGCATCCCCATGGCTTGATAAATGTTCTTCGGGCTAATCCCCCACGCTCGAATTCCCATTAGCCGGTCTCGACCTAAATCCAGAATTTTCACATGGCTGTCGGTGAAGCTTTCAACTCGGGCACAAAAGTGCTCTGTTTCGTCGATCAAGTATTCATTTGGATATACCGTTGGAAACAAATCACGAGCTATAAAGTGATAAATATCGCGGCCGTCCTGTTCTGTTTTGACGTCGCCAACACTGTCCCAAAAATTCCCTTCAAATTGATAAAAACCTTTCGCGAGCAGGCGAATATCATCGATTAATTGGTCGGTCCGATAGTCTTCAACGCACTTCACACCAGCGCCCTATGGCTGCAAGCGCATATTGATATCTTTAGTGACCAGCACCACTTTCGCCGGTGCTTTGTCTTTTTGTAGTTGTAATGCGGTTTGAATAATCCGATGATCATTCTCATTCAAAGCCAATGCAGATTCCGCTTGGCGCAACTGAAAGTCAGGAAAAATCGACAGATGCCCGACCGCTTGGTGTTCACCCGAGATTCGAGTAAGCGGCACACCATCAATAATCTGCTCCGGGGTTGCCTCGTGTAGTGCTTCTTCAAGTGAACGAATGGCCACCCTAGCGTCACGGCTCACGTCTTTCTGGCGGTCTTTAATGTGGTCGAGCTCTTCAAGGACGACCATGGGAATGACAACGTTATGTTCTTGAAAGTTAAGAAAGGCAAGCGGTTCATGCAAGAGGATATTGGTGTCGAGAATATAGTACTTGGGGTCTTCATTCTGAATCGATTCAGGCATAGCCCACCTCTGATTTTTTGTTGTTGTCTTTTGAGCATAGCGCAAGAAAATGACAGCGCGATGAATTCCACAAAAAAAATTCAAAAGGTGGTGATTTCTGGTGATATTTCGTAACTAACGCACTTCTGGTAAACTGCTCAGCCGTCATTGTCACGAAACTCATACTAGGCTTTTATGTTTGTTTATAACCCGCCCCAAACCCCATGGTTATCGATTGTCTATCGTGACGAGCACGTCATTGTTCTGAATAAGCCCGCCGGGCTTTTGACGGTACCGGGTAAAGCACCAGAACACAAAGATAGCTTGGAAAAGCGTGTGCAAGCGGTTTTACCGACGGCACTCATTGTGCATCGATTAGACATGGCCACGTCTGGTTTAATTATTATGGCGCTCGACAAGTTTAGTCAGGGGCAATTAGGACGGCAGTTTCAAGAGCGACAAGTGCAAAAGCGTTATCGCGCACGGCTGCACGGCGTGTTGGCAAATGAATCAGGAACGGTTGAATTGCCCTTACGGTGTGACTGGCCGAACCGGCCGAAGCAAATGGTCTGTTACGAGCACGGCAAGGCTGCTCTGACCAAGTTTGAACGCGTTGCCGTGAGTGAAACAAGCACTGACGTTCTCCTCTACCCGGTCAGCGGTCGTTCGCATCAATTGCGTGTTCACATGCAGCAACTTGGGCATGCGATCATTGGCGATCGTCTCTATGGCTGCGATGATTGCAAAGAACAGCCGCGCTTACTCCTACACGCCGAGTGGATCGCCTTTCGTCACCCACGCACGGGGGCGGCGCTCGAATTTGAACTGCCGGCTGAGTTTGCTGCAAGCAACTGATTCAGTTGCTGCAGACGCTCTGGGGTACCAACGTCTGTCCATAACCCCGCATAATGTTCACCCACTAGGCCACCACGCTCTAACTCAGGTAAAAACACCTCGCGTAGCGGTAAGCGTTTTCCAATGTAGCCAAGCCAAGGAGCGAATAGCTGCGGATGCAACACACTCAAACCACTGAAGGTCAAACCTGACTTATTCCCTGTTCTGGGCTTAACATTGTGGCTTGAGTCGAGACAAAAATCACCCAACGGATTGTGCTCTGGGTTCTCCACTAAGACTAGATGGCCCAGTTTGTCATTGAGTGTCGTCGGTAAATGAGCGTAATCGTAGTCACTAAACACGTCACCATTCACTAGATAAAAAGGAGTGTCGCCCAACAGCGGTAGGGCCTGCAAAACTCCGCCTGCGGTTTCTAAACCGCCTGCTGGTTCATGGCTCCAATGAATTGCCAGTCCCCAATTCGCTCCATCCCCTAAATGTTCAACCAACACATCCGGCAGCCAAGCTGTGTTAATGACCACGTCGGTCACGCCAATTGCTGCAAGCTTTTCAAGATGCCATACAATTAGCGGTTTGCCCGCCACGGACAAGAGTGGCTTTGGCAAACTGTCTGTGACTGGTCGCATCCGTTCGCCGCGACCTGCGGCTAGGATCATTGCTGTACAGGCAGAGACGGTCATACGCTTTCCTGTTGTTGCGTTTTCGCTGCCTTTTCCGCAATCGCCGGTTGAATGCGTTTTTTTAGCCAATCATGGTAGTCTGCTAGCTCAGGATAATCGGCCGATACGTCAACAAGATACTGTACAGTGCGCGGGATATCCGCCAAGTAACCTGCCTTGCCATCTCGATGGTAAAGACGAGCGAAAATCCCGCTGGCTTTGGTATGGCGTTGCAAGCCCATAAAGTCAAACCAACGCAGAAACTGACTCAATTCAACACCGTTCAAAAGACCTTGCTTGTGGAATAACTCGTGCGCTTCTGCAACGCGAGCGAGTACCCAATCTCGCGGCCAAACGACGTAACAGTCGCGCAGCAGCGAAACAAGATCGTAAGTAATCGGCCCCCGCACGGCGTCTTGAAAATCAATCACGCCCACATCGCTAGGACTTTGCAATGGCTCACTCAAAAGCATTAGGTTGCGTGAATGGTAGTCTCGGTGTACGCCATACTGTGGTTGGGTTAACGCATTCTCAATCATGAGTGCGTTGATGTCCTGCCACAGTTCTTGCTCTGCCGCCGACAACTCGAGACCTAAGTGTTTCTGCAATAGCCAGTCGGTAAACAGGCTATTCTCGCGTTGCAACAAAGCGTGGTCGTAGTCGGGCACCGCGCCTTGGCGATGTGCTGTGACCGCCATAATCTGCGGTAACAGTTGAATCGCTGCTTGGTAGCGCGGCAACGCTGTGACCAGTGACAAATTATCCGCAAATAAGGTGTTGCCAAAATCTTCCAGCAACATCACGCCGAGTGTTGCGTCAGTAGCAAGTACTTTGGGTGTGCGTACTCCCTTGGCTTGATAGGCAAACGCCAGTGACACAAACGGTTCGAGCGATTCTGGCGGTGGTGCGTCAACCAGCACAAGGCTAACGGATGGCTGCTGTTGCGCGCTATCTAGAATAACTCGAAAATAACGACGAAAACTGGCATCACCTGCTAGGGACTCAACTACAAAGTCGTGCTGAGGAAAAAACTCACTGAGTTGACTTTGTAGCCATGGTTGTAACAGACGCAAACGTTGATCCACTGAAACCTCATTTATTTAACTTTTTAGGTGCGTTGAGCATATTAGCAAATAGCCGCGCAAAGGAAATTGCTTTATCATAATGCTTACGATGCCAAATCAAACAACAATAGTTAAGCTTTCATGAATGAACAGCAGAAATGCATGCTGGATGAGAGACGTTGCGTCTGTT